>JAEZKD010000184.1 GCA_023415655.1 Bacillota bacterium
GCGTATGACATGTTATATGTTTACCCGCAATCCGATATCCTGTAAAAACTTCATTATTCTTGATTATTCATTTTCAGCTTCTACTTCAACAACCTGCTGTCTTCTACGAGCCATTGCATCGCTGTCTAAGTATTCATCGTAAGTAGTAACCTTATCGATTAATCCAGATGGTGTAAATTCCATAATACGGTTTGGAATCGTCTGAATAAACTGATGATCCTGTGAAGTGAATAATGCTACTCCAGGGAATTTAATCATACCGTTATTCAACGCTGTAATGGATTCCATATCCAAATGGTTGGTAGGCTCATCCATAATCAATACGTTAGCACCCATAATCATCATCTTAGAAAGCATAACACGTACACGCTCACCACCGGATAACACGTTTACTTTCTTAACTCCGTCTTCACCAGCGAAAAGCATTCTTCCTAAGAAGCCTCGAACATAAGTCACATCTTTTTCTGGAGAATATGGCATTAACCAATCTACAATAATCTCTTCGCCAGAGAATTCTTTTGTATTATCTTTTGGGAAGTATGCCTGAGTGGTAGTAATTCCCCACTTGTACTCTCCTTCATCTGGTTCCATCTCACCAGCTAGAATCTTGAATAAGGTTGTGGAGGCTAACGTGTTACTACCAACAAATGCTACTTTATCTTCACGATTGATAATAAAGGATACATTGTCTAATACCTTTACCCCATCGATTGTCTTACTAAGGTTCGTAACCGTTAATACCTCATTACCGATTTCGCGGTTTGGTCTAAAGTCAATGTATGGATACTTTCTACTTGATGGACGAATTTCATCCAATTCAATCTTCTCTAGAGCACGCTTTCTAGAAGTTGCCTGCTTAGATTTGGAAGCATTCGCAGAGAAACGCTGAATAAAGTCTTGTAACTCTTTGATTTTTTCTTCCTTTTTCTTATTGGCTTCCTTCATTTGCTTCACCATCAATTGGGAAGACTCATACCAGAAGTCATAATTACCAGCATAAAGCTGAATCTTAGCATAATCAATATCGGCAATATGAGTACATACCTTATTTAAGAAATAACGGTCATGGGATACTACGATTACAGTATTCTCAAAATTAATTAAGAATTCTTCTAACCAACGGATTGCCTCTAAATCAAGGTGGTTGGTAGGCTCGTCGAGTAATAAAATATCTGGATTACCAAATAAAGCCTGTGCTAAAAGAACTTTGACTTTTTGGCTACCACTTAATTCGCTCATCATTTTGTAGTGAAGGTCGGTCTCGATTCCAAGTCCATTCAATAAAGTTGCGGCATCGGATTCTGCTTCCCAACCATTCATGGTTGCGAACTCACCTTCTAATTCACTTGCACGAATACCATCTTCTTCCGTAAAATCTTCTTTTGCGTAAATGGCATCCTTTTCCTTCATTATATCATAAAGTCTTTGGTTACCCATGATAACAGTACTTAACACATCATAAGCATCGTACTTGAAGTGATCCTGTTGTAAAAAGGATAGTCTTTGTCCTGGAGTTATAATGATATCTCCTTTTGACGCTTCAATCTGTCCGGAGAGAATCTTTAAGAAGGTCGATTTACCAGCACCATTGGCACCAATTAGTCCATAACAGTTACCTTCTGTGAATTTAATGTTGACATCTTCGAATAAGGCTCTCTTGCCTAATCTTAATGTTACGTTACTTGCTTGTATCATGATAATACCTAGCCTTTCTATTCTGCTAAACTTTGCACTAGTACATATTGTACCGTATATTCTGCATTTTGCAAGTATTTTTTATGATTCCTGATAGATTAGGCCATTTGTTTGAGCGTAATCAGCAGCACTTGTCCCCCTAGGTGCTTTTACAACGATATTATCTGTATCCTCAAAGATCATTGTACCAAAATAGTTAATTGTACTTGAAAGTTCAATCTCTGTTAGTTTATTGCAACCATAAAAAACCATATCCGATAGTTCTTTCGTCCCTTCTGGGATTACCATTTTTTGAAGCGAAGTACAAAAAGCAAACGACATTCCACTGAACACCTCAACCGTATGCGAGAACTTCACTTCCGTTAATGATGAACAGTTCGAAAATGCAGCATATCCTATCTCTTTGACACTCCCTTTGACTATTAGCTTTTTAGCAGTTTCACAACCACTAAAAGCACCTTCTCCTATGCTGCTTACCCCCGCTGGAATGATAATCTCTCTCATAGAATAACAATTTGCAAAAGCGTATGAATTCAATTCGATTAATTTCTCTGGCAAATCAACATTAAGTAAAATACAACCTGCAAATGCTTCTGTCCCAATGCTTCTTAAACTATTAGGTAAGAAGACATAAGCTAAATTTCGACTCATTGAAAAAGCTCCTGCATCAATGGATATCACTCCTTCTTGTACTAGACAAGTTTCATCCAGACGACCAGAAGGATATTTGATCAAAACGGTCATTTCCTTATTATATAGTACACCATTCGAAAGTTTATAATTTTCATTCTCTTCTGCAAGATTAATTACTGATAAGTTCATACAATTTCCAAAAGCATTGTTACCAATTTTGGTAATACTTTTTGGTATGGAAATTTTTAATAGGCTAGAATTTCCGTAAAAAGCCTGTGTTTCAATTGTTCTAATTCCCTCTTCTAATTCTACTGTCTGAACTTTCACATCCGAGAATGCATGATTACCAATAGCAACCACATTCATATCATCAATCATCGCTGGAATTACAAGATGCTCAGTGGTCACCTTTAGTATCTTTGTTATGGTTATCTGCCTGTTTGTTATACGAATGGAGGCAATGGTACCTTGATCATCAAGATAAGCCTTCGTCTCATCACCAAAGATATGGGATGCTTCCTCGTCCTCTGGCATTTGTGGATATACCTCCTCTGGTACTTCCTCTTCTTCATCCCCTACTAGCCATTCTTCCTCTTGTCCAATCGATGGGATGATCTCTGGAGTAATAGCTCCACCCGTTGTAACGTCCACCTTCCCTGGCAATCCTGGTAATAGATTGCTAATGAAGGGTAAATACGGGGTAATCAAGGGGTTTTCATGATCTTCCTGCACTTCATTCGTTGGTGATATCGTCGGAGTGATCACATTCGTCCCATCTGTTTCTTTCTCTTTTGTTTTACAGGAAGTAAAAACAAGGATTACTCCCACTATGTATCCTATTAAATAGAGCTTTCGCTTCATATTCTCATCTTGTCCTTTCGTTGAAACCTCAACACATAAGTAATCTTATTATAACATATTGTACGTATAAAGAGAAGAAAAAGTAAAATTAAGGTTTGAAAAAAGCTATTACCTCAATTTGCTTTGATCACGAAATGCAAATTGAAATAATAGCTTTGATCTTATAACATCTTATTATACTTCAAATAATAAATCTCCATAGGTAGGAACTGGCCAAGCCTCTTTATCCACAATCGTTTCCAATTCATCCACTGGTTTTCTAAGTTCAGCCATCGTTACAAAAACAACATCACGGAAGAATTCTGCTTGTTCTTCGCCTTCTTCTTTTTCAGCTGCTTCTGCAACTTGTGCTGTTAATTTTGTAAGTGCTGCTTTCGCTTTCCCAAGAAGCTCGGTTGTCTTTACTAACAAGCCCTCTTGAACACTTACATCGGCTGTTGGAATCGCTGCTTTTACAGAATTAATACTTGTAGCAAGCGTTGTTGTGAATTTGATCACCGCTGGAATATATAAACGATTCGCCATCTCAATCATCGTCTTTGCTTCAATGTTGATTGCTTTCGAGTACGATTCATATAAAATCTCAGCACGTGACTTTAATTCAACTTCAGATAATACTTTATGTTTGGTAAATACTGCTATGGCTTTCTCCGTTACTAAAGAAGGTACTGCTGCTACCATTGAGGTGAGGTTTGGTAAGCCACGTCTTTGAGCTTCCGCTACCCATTCTTCTGAATAGCCATTGCCATTGAATACAATTCTGTGATGATCTGTGACTGTTTTCTTTATCAAATCATGTACTGCTAAATCAAAATTATCTGCTTTCTCTAATTCATCTGCCATCTCGCAAAGAACATCTGCAACGATTGTATTCAAAACTGTGTTCGGATCTGCAATTGACATGGATGATCCAACCATACGGAACTCAAATTTATTACCAGTGAAGGCAAATGGAGAGGTACGATTACGATCCGTTGCATCTTTTCTAAATTCAGGTAATGTATGCACACCAGTCTTTAAACGTCCACCCTGTTTTGAACTAGTAGCAGCTCCTGTCTCGATTAACTGAGTCAATACATCTTCTAATTGCTCTCCTAGGAAGATTGAGATAATGGCTGGAGGAGCTTCATTCGCACCAAGTCTATGATCATTTCCTGGATTAGAAGCTGATAGTCTTAATAAATCTGCATGAGTATCTACTGCCTTTAAGACTGCAGATAAGAATAATAGGAACTGAATGTTCTCATGTGGTGTCTTACCTGGATCAAGTAAGTTCTTGCCTGTATTCGTAACAATTGACCAGTTGTCATGCTTACCAGAACCATTCACACCAGCAAAAGGTTTCTCATGAAGAAGACATGCTAAACCATGACGGATAGCTACTTTTTTCATAACATCCATGACAAGCTGATTATGATCCGTTGCGATATTCGCTGTTGCATAGATTGGAGCTAACTCATGCTGTGCAGGAGCCACTTCATTATGCTGAGTCTTACATAATACACCTAGCTTCCATAATTCCTGATTAATTTCTTTCATGAAAGAAGCAATTCTTTCTTTGATGGATCCAAAATAATGATCATCTAACTCCTGACCTTTTGGAGGCATTGCTCCAAATAAGGTACGGCCTGTGAACACTAAATCTTCTCTCTTTAAGTACTTTTCTCTGTCAACAATGAAATATTCTTGTTCAGGACCTACCGAACAACTAACATTGGTAACATCACTATGTCCAAATAACTTACAAATACGTGTCGCCTGGGTGCTAATGGCTTCCATCGATCGAAGTAATGGTGTCTTCTTATCAAGCGCTTCCCCAGTATAAGAACAAAAAGCAGTTGGGATACAAAGAGTAACACCTGCTGCATCTTCCTTTAAGAATGCTGGAGAAGTACAATCCCAAGCGGTATAACCTCGTGCTTCAAAGGTAGCACGTAGGCCACCAGATGGGAAGGAGGATGCGTCTGGCTCACCTTTAATTAATTCTTTCCCTGAGAACTCCATTAAAACCTTGCCAGCTGGAGCTGGAGAAATAAACGAGTCATGCTTTTCAGCAGTAATGCCTGTCATTGGTTGAAACCAATGGGTATAGTGAGTTGCACCTCGTTCAATTGCCCAATCTTTCATTGCATTCGCTACTACCTCAGCAACTTGAGGATCTAAGTCCTCACCATTCTCGATTGTTTTCTTAAGAGCTGCAAACGTCTTCTTAGGCAAACGCTCTAGCATTGTACTCTCATTAAAGACATCAATGCCGAAAATGTCAGTTAATTTCTCTCCCATAAAATTATCTCCTTCCAAAGCTATGATTTTTAATTCTTTAGAATCCTGTGAATTTACATTGATAACATTAAATCATATAATTCTATAAAATACAACTATGATTTATGACAACTTTAACCACAGAAAAGGGTGTTCTCCCCTATAGAGAACACCCTTGCTCTTAAACTTCTTGTTGCTATTAAGATATCACGATTTTATTAATTTGTGAAGTACCTTTTTGACTTTTTTTCCATTTTTACCATTTTTACAAGAATTATCCATGGACAATCTTTCATTTTATACAATATTACCAACTAACGATTGATCACGGTAACTTCATGCTGACGGAATGGTATGGTAAAGCCTTTCTCATCAAACATATACTTAATTCCTTCAAGCATCTCACCCTTAACCGTAAAATAATCTTCTTTTTTCACCCAGGTACGTAATCCAATTTCGATTGCATCGTCACCATAATTACTTACGTAAATATCGATGGGTTGATCTTGTAAAATCTTTTCATTCTGTTGAGTTAGATTGAATAATTCCTTTTTAACTTCCTTGATATCGTCATGATACCCAATTGGTATAATGAGATCAATACGCCTTGTTGGTTCATCCGTTACATTCACAATATTAGCGTTCGCTAAGGTTCCATTCGGAAACACAACAACTTTATTATCGATGGTTACAATTTTAGTATAGATAATATCAATCGTAAGAACGGTTCCTTCTAATCCATTCACTATAATGTAATCCCCAATACGAAAGGGTTTTAAAACAAGAATTAACACACCACCAGCAAAGTTAGATAAGCTACCTTGTAATGCAAGACCGACTGTTAAGCCAACGGAACCAATCAAAGCCACAAAAGAGGCCTCTGGTACACCAAGATAAATCAATATGAGAATAAACAGTAGGCTATAAAGGATTGCTTTGAGTAAAGAACCCACAAAGTTGGCTGCGCTTACTTCTGTATTGGCTTTTTCAAACGCATGCTTAACAATTTTTAAAGTTGTTTTGATCAGCTTCTTGCCGATCAGATAAATCACAATCGAAATGGCAATTTTAATAAAAAAATTAATTGCATCTGGATAAAACCCATCCCACCATTTCATAAAACTACTCTTTTCACCAGTACTAGCTAAAAATATAAAAGAATTCATATTACCTCCTCATTCTATAGCTTTAGCTTTACTTTCATTATTTCTTCTTTTTACTTACACTTTTCTTTTTTTCTTCCTTAGTTCCTTGTTTGGCTTCCTGTTTATATTCAAACACTGCTATCCCCAATGGTGGAAGCACAATGGATAGTGATTGCTTTTGTCCATCCACTTCCTTGCGAGTTGAGGTCTTCACACGTTTATTCACATGCCCACTTCCTCCATACGCAACGTCATCACTATTGAATATTTCTTTATATTTTCCTTGGTAAGGAACTGCAAGGTCAAATTTTTCATAAACCACTGGTGTAAAGTTTACTACAACAACTAAAGTTTCTTGCTTACCTTTTCTAACAAAGCTAATAATACTATGATCTGCATCTAACTGACTTAACCATGAGAATCCACTTGGGTCTTCATCTAACTCATACAAAGCTTTTCTTGTTTGATAGAATTTATTCAAATCCATCACATATTTTTGCATTTGTTGATGCTTTTCTTGCTCAAGAAGATCCCAGCTTAAGGATACTTCTTCATTCCATTCTAGTTTCTGTGCAAATTCTTGTCCCATAAACAATAACTTCTTACCAGGATGTGTCATCATAAAACCGTAGGCCGTACGAAGGTTCGCAAACTTTTCTTCCTCGGTACCAGGCATCTTATTAATCATCGAACATTTGCCATGCACGACTTCATCGTGTGATAGTTCTAAAATAAAGCGTTCTGAATAAGCATATACCATGCTAAAGGTTAAAGCTCCATGGCAACCTTTACGGAACAAAGGATCTTGTTTCATATAGTTGGTAAAATCATTCATCCATCCCATGTTCCATTTATAATCAAAACCAAGACCATCTTTATTCAAGTCACCCGTAACCATTGGCCATGCGGTTGATTCCTCTGCAATCACTAAGCTACCATCTTTGCGTTTGTGGACGACTGAATTCAGATGCTTTAATAGCTCCATAGCTTCTAGATTTTCATTACCACCATATTCATTCGCTACCCATCCGCCATCCTCTTTGCCATAATCTAAATAGAGCATTGAGGCAACCGCATCAATTCGTAGGCCATCCACATGGTATTCACTCAACCAAAACAATGCATTTGCAATTAAGAAATTGGAAACCTCTGGTCTACCATAATTAAAAATCAAAGTACCCCAATGAGGATGTGCCCCCTTTCTCGGATCCAAATGTTCATAAAGACAAGTGCCATCAAAGTTACTGAGTGCATATGCATCCCTTGGAAAATGTGCTGGTACCCAATCAAGGATAACGCCAATTCCATGCTGGTGCATATAATCCATAAAGAACTTAAAGTCTTCTGGAGTACCATAACGTGACGTAACGGAATAGTACCCTGTTACCTGATAACCCCATGACCCATCGAAGGGATGTTCCATAATTGGCATCAACTCAATATGAGTATATCCCATCTTCTTTACATAATCAGCAAGCATAACCGCTAGATCACGATAGTTATAAAAGCTTCCATTCTTTTCTTCCGGCTTTTTAAAGGATCCCAAATGTACTTCATAAATTGACATTGGTTCACTCGAATATTTCTTCTTTTTTCTATCTGCTAACCACTTCGCATCGTTCCATACATAAGAAGAGCTATCACTAACTATGGATGCATTATTTGGACGTAATTCTGAGTAGAAGGCATATGGATCAGCTTTTAGGTAAGTTAATCCACCCTTTGCTTTTATCTCGAATTTATAAATGTCATCCTTATGTACTCCAGGAAGGAATACTTCAAAAATACCGGAATTTCCAACACGACGCATCGGATTTCTTCTTCCATCCCAGTGGTTAAAGTCTCCTACTACACTCACTCTCATCGCCATTGGTGCCCATACAGCAAATCTAGTTCCAACCACTTTTTTTATCTCACATACATGAGCCCCAAGCACTTCATAGATTTTATAATGAATTCCTTGGTTGAATTTGTCACAGTCCTCTTGTTTTACGGTGCATTCAAATGAGTACGGATCAATAATTTCTTCCTTTAATCCGTCTTCATAGGTAATGATATACGTATATTCAGGGATTGTTTTTCCTTCTATTAAAACAGCGAAATAGCCTTCCTCATCTGCTAATTCCATCGGATATTCCAATCCCTTTTTTGTCAATTTTAAAACAGCCTCTTTTCCATTTGGAATAAAGGTTTGAAACAGTATCCCCGCTTCCGTCTTATGTGCTCCTAATATCCTATGTGGACAATCATGTTCGGAATAAACAATTGCCTCAATTTCTGGCCATTCCATAAGTTCGTATAGCGTTTCATTCATTCGATTTTCCCCCTAAATTATTCCCAATACCATGGGTCCCTTCCTGATTCCTCCGGATTCTCCTCTGGCTTTGGCATATATTTTTTGAAAATTCGTTCAATTAAGAACGAACAAACCAAACAACATAATGCAGGTGCTACAAAAATGAAAGGATAGATAACGTAAACTCCAATGCCAAATGCAGCTATAATCACTACCATAAGCAAAGTAGTTGGGAAGTGCTTCATTGCAATAATAAAAGAGGTTTTAAATAAACCTTTTAAATTTAATGTAAAGCGAGATAAGATTGGATATATAAAAACTAAATTAAATACACATATTGTTGTAATTGCAATAAATACCGCAAACATAAGATCACCATATTTACTACCAGCGTTTCTTTGCGCTGTTGCATACGTAAAATCTACGTATAAAATATAAGACATAACTAAGAAAATAAAAGCAGAAATTAATCCAAGCTTTAAATTTTCTTTAAAGGAGCGAAAGAACTCTCTTAAAACATAGCCACGTTCTCTACGTATTACCTTCACAGTAGCATAGTACATAGCTGTAGTTGCTGGTCCAATTGTTATAATGGGAATGCAACATAGTACCCAAATAATACTAAGCAAGATCATATCCCAAAACTTTCCCATAAAAGAAAAGAATCCATTCTCCAAATTAAATAAACTTCCCATCTTATCCTCCTAATACTTCAGTATAACAATATTGTTAAACCTAATCCATTATCCTAGCACTCAACTATATATGAGAACGTACAAGACGCATAGTTCCACTTAGCATGTACTCTCCATATTGATAAGGTAATATGAAATGGTCACCCTTTTTAATCTTAGTACCATCCACAAAACCTTCCCCTTCTACAACACTTAAAATTGTAAAGGGTTCCTCTTGTGTCAACTTTTGATCTCCACTTACCTCAATCATACTTACCGTATAATATTTGCATGAAATTAGTTGATCTAATTCAGCATGTTCCAAATATGTTTTCTGATGTAACGCAATTATGTCTTTGTGTGGACAACCAATCACATCCATACTTTTTTGTAGGTGTAATTCTCTTGGTTTTCCGTTCTGTAACCGTCCATAGTCATACAAACGGTATGTAATATCACTATTCTGTTGCGTCTCAAGAATTAGTGTTCCTGCTTTGATTGCATGTACTGTACCCGGTTCTATCTGGAAGAAATCTCCCTTCTTAATCGGCAAGACTCGAATCAACTTGTCCCATTCATTGTTATGAATCATATGAGCCAATTCTTCCTTGGTATTAGCGTGATGACCGATCACAATCTGTGCATCCTCATCGCAGTCTAGAATATACCAACATTCGGTCTTTCCTAAAGAACCATTCTCATGTACATTCGCATAAGCATCATCTGGGTGAACTTGAATACTTAAATCCTGTTTTGCATCTATTATTTTTATCAACAATGGGAACACATCACCTTCTACATTACCAAAAAGCTCTCGGTGATCATTCCATAGTTGACTTAAGGTTTGCCCTTGATAAGAACCATTTGCAACTTCACACTCCCCACTTCTATGGGCACTTACTGCCCAGCATTCACCGATAGGACCTGCTGGGATATCATATAAAAAGTCGGTTTTTAAACGATTTCCACCCCAAATCATTTCTTTAAAAACCGGCTTTAAAAAAATAATCTCCATATGTGCCTCCATTGTTTTTTCCTATTATAACATTTTTTTATTTGATTTCAAATACCGTAAGATAATATTTATAGTCTTTTTAGAATCTGTTTTCGCTTTACTCACATTATTTAGAGTGCTATAATTGAAAAATATACCATTTTGAAAAGAGGACCTATTATGCGCGAAACAATTCATGGAATTGAGTTAGATATTATTACAGATCAAGAGATATTCTCACCTAACAGTATTGATGTTGGTACGAAAGCAATGTTGTCCTTTGTGAACCTACAGCCTAGTGATAAGGTGCTTGATCTTGGCTGTGGTTCTGGTGTAGTTGGTATCTGGGTTGCTAAACAGATTGGCGCTTTCAGTGTGACAATGACAGATATTCATCCAAAAGCCATCCAATGTTCAAAAGAAAATGCAATACGCAATCAGGTATCGGAAGGTATTACGATTGTCTTAGGAGACGCACTTATGGGAATTCCAGATGCTGATTATACCTTGATTTTATCCAATCCACCCTACCATGTTGATTTTTCTGTACCTAAGCAATTTATTGAACAAGGTTACAAAAAGCTAGCCATGGGCGGACGTATGCTTATGGTGGTGAAACGTAAGGATTGGTATCAGAATAAATTAACATCAGTCTTTGGTGGTGTGAAGGTATATGAAAAAGATGGTTACTATATTCTAGAGGCACAAAAACGCCAAAAAAGACTGGCTCCCAAAAAAGAAAAGCCAGCCCTTTCTAAAAAGCTCCAAAGAAAATATTCTAAAGTATAACCTTATTTGAATTGCGAAGTATAAAGTTCATGGTAAAAGCCCTGTTTTTCCAATAGTTCTTGATGTGTTCCCTGCTCAATGATATTGCCATCCTTGACAACAAGAATGTGATCAGCATTCTGAATGGTGGAAAGACGATGTGCTATTACAAAGCAGGTCTTTTGATCCATTAGCTTTCTCATTGCTTTTTGTATCTGTATCTCCGTTCTTGTATCAACATTTGAGGTAGCTTCGTCTAATATTAGCATTTTAGCATCCAGAAGCATTGCTCTTGCTATTGTTAACAGCTGCTTTTGGCCTTTGGATATATTCACACCCTCATCATTTAAAATTGTTTGATACCCTAGTGGTAATTTCTCGATATAGGAGTGAATTCTTGCTGCTTTTGCTACTTCTACCACTTCTTCCATCGTCGCATCTGGTTTTCCATATGCAATGTTCTCAAAAATAGTTCCGGAGAACAACCAAGTATCTTGTAATACCATTGCATAGGCTTTTCGTAAGCTTTTTCGAGTCATCTGTCGATTCTCAATGCCATCTATGAAAATCTCACCCTCATCTACATCATAAAATCGCATCAGTAAATTAATGATTGTGGTCTTTCCTGCACCTGTTGGTCCAACAATTGCTACAAGCTCTCCTTGCTTTGCTTTCATGGTAAGGTGGTTTAATATCAGGCGTTCTTTTGTATAGCCAAAGGAAACATCTTGAATCGTTACATCTCCAACTACCTGTGTCAGTTCAATCGCTCCATTCACATCGCTTATTTCTGTAGGCTCATCTAACACTCGAAATACTCGTTCAGCAGCAGCTAATGCAGACTGAAGTTCACTAATGATATTTGCCGCCTCATTGATTGGTCCAGAAAATTTTCT
Organism: Bacillota bacterium; assembly: GCA_023415655.1. Taxonomy (GTDB): domain Bacteria; phylum Bacillota; class Clostridia; order Lachnospirales; family Lachnospiraceae; genus Lachnoclostridium. The sequence continues at coordinate 12,225 of JAEZKD010000184.1, forward strand.
TGAATACAAAACAAAACTCGAAATATCCCCTAGCGTCAGTTTTTGATACAGATAAAGCAAAGCTCCTAGAATAGTAACAAAGGTAAGTGAGATATTATTGATAAAATTCACAGTTGGTCCGACGATACTTGCATAGTAATCAGCTTCATAATAAGCTTCTACCGCTTCTGAATTAATCTGATCAAAGCGCTTTAACATCACTTCCTCTTGGGCATAAGCGGCAATGGATTTTTGGCCACCTACCATCTCCTCGACAAAGCCATTCATTTCCCCAAGCTTCATGGAACGAGCCCGAAAGAGTGGTCTTGTCTTCTTTGCCATGTATTTGGTATAGAAAATTGACATCGGAATTGTAATTAACAATACACCAACGAGACTTGGTGAAATCATAACCATCATAACAAAGGAACCAAAGACTGTAATTACACTAGCAAAGATCTGAACCAAATCTGTGGAAATAGAAGTATTGATAACATCAATATCGTATGAGATACGACTAATGATATCTCCAGCTTGATTTTGATCAAAGTACCCAACATTTAGCTCCATTAGCTTTGAGAACACATCATTTCTCATTCGCTTTACCATCTTTTGTGTGATATATAGCATGAGTATTGACAATAGATAAGATAGGAGTGATGATAAGAGATAGAACCCGATCATCCACATGGCATAATATAATACCCGTTTGATATCAACGGCTTGATATCCTTTTGAAATCACATCGATTGCTTTTCCTGAGAGCATTGGGCCTAGTAATGAGAATAAATTACTTCCCATTGCTAAGAGTATCGCTATCACAAGGAGAATCCAGTAATGTTTAAGATACCTCCACAATCCTTTTAGTACCTTCTTGGTATCCTTTGGTCGTTCCGTCTTTGTAGATATCTTTATTCCACCTTGATTAGCCTTCATTTCTTCCACCTCCCATCTGAGACTCGTAAATTTCACGATAGATTGGACAAGTGTCTAACAAGGCTTCATGCGTCCCATAACCAATTGCCTCTCCTTCTTCAAGTACAAGAATCTGGTCCATATGCATGACCGAGCTAACTCGCTGTGCTATCATAATCACCGTGGTATCTTTAAAATCGGTTCTAATTGCTTCTCTTAATTTGGCATCCGTTTTATAATCAAGAGCAGATGAGGAATCATCAAGAATAAGAATTTCTGGTTGTTTTGCTAAGGCTCTAGAAATTAATAATCTTTGCTTTTGTCCACCACTTAAATTAGCCCCCTTAATGGCTGCTTTGAACTCATAGTTATCTTCTTTTTCTAAGATGAACTCTTCCGCACAAGCTTGTCTTGCGGCAGTCGTTACTTCCTCTAAGGTCAGATTTCGCCCAAAGGATATATTCTCTAAAAGAGTGTCAGAAAAAACCATATCACTTTGAAATACAGCTCCAAATTTGCTACGAAGCTCATTTAATGGAAAGGTTCTAATATCTTTTCCATCCACATAAATCTTACCCTCACTCGTATCATAAAATCGCATCAATAAATTAATTAAGGTTGTCTTTCCACTTCCTGTGGATCCAATAATCCCCAGTTTTTCTCCAGGCTTTAAATCAAAGTTTACATTATTTACACTATGTTTTTGATTTCCCTTTCCATAAGAAAAGGATACCTGCTCAAAGACAATTTTTGATGATTGATACTTCTCTTGTGTAACCTCTATGCCCTCCAATTGTACGAGCTCATCCTTTGATAATAGTAGCTCTCCGATACGTTTTGCAGAAGCGCTCGCCTTTGAATATGAAACAAACAGACGATTTACCATCATCATTGCATTTAATATCATTGTAAAATAAGTCAAAAAGGCAACAATTCTACCTGGCTGCATGAGGCCTAAATTAACCCGATATGCTCCTATGATAACGATGACCACAAGACCAAGATTTAATAGCAGATTCATGATAGGACCAGATAAAGCCATGATGGAGCCTGCTTTCATCTCACTGTCTGATACTTGAGTGTTCACACCATAGAATCTTTGCTTTTCATGCTCCGTTTTTGAAAGTGCTTTAATTACACGAATTCCAGCAATATTCTCTCGAATCGTTTGTACCATCTTATCTGTGAACTGCTGCATCTTTAGATACAATGGTATTCCTTTTTTAGACACAAGATAGATTACTAAACTAAGCAGTGGCAAGGTTGCAATTAAAACAAGAGTCAGTATTAGGTCTAGTGTTGCTGTCAATACAATCCCACCAATTAAAATAATTGGTACACGAACTCCAAGTCTTTGCATCATTCCAATCACTAAATGCACATTGTAAGTATCAGAGGTCATTCTAGAAATTAATGATGGTGCACTAAATTCATCTACTTGTGCCCCAGAAAGATAAAGAATCTTTTCAAAGGCATCATGACGTATCTTTTCTACACTATTACGTGCAACCAAAGAAGCCATACGATTGGCTATTATATTTAACTCTCGAGCTGCTATAGCAAGCCCAAGCATGATCATTCCCCAAATTAGGATATAAGATACTTTTTTGTATGGTATGACTTCATCTAGGATATATGCAAGAACCCATGGTAGTCCCAAATCTGCAAACGTTCCAGCAATCTTTATGGTCAAACCTAATAGCATCCGAAGCCGAAATGGCTTTAAATATTGTAACACAATTCTCATCATTCTTACCTCTCAAGAAAAAAGAGTGTGCATTTGCACACTCATCACACCCGACGGTTCTTAAAAACTAATCTCATCCCCGTAAGGTGAGCATTCGGCTTAACTGTATCATTATCATACAGCTAAACCGAGACTTCACACAACTTAAAATAATTCTTACTTTAGCTCATCTTCTTCAAAAACAATGGTTCCATCTTCAACACTCATGCTCTTGATTTTAGCTAGAGATTCCAGATGAATTCCCATCTCCCGTATGATTTCTCCTCCAGATTGGAATCCTTTTTCTATTACAATTCCAATTCCCTCAACACTGGCACCAGCACTGATAACAAGATCAATTAGTCCAACTAAGGCACATCCATTCGCAAGAAAGTCATCGATAATAAGAACCTTATCCTTTGGATTTAAGAATTTCTTTGATACAATGACATCATAAACCTTTTTATGAGTAAATGATTCGATTTTGGTGGAATACACTTCTCCATCGATATTTATGCTTTGTGCTTTCTTCGCAAACACGACTGGAACGTTGAAGTACTGTGCTACAATACATGCAACTCCAATACCAGAAGCCTCAATTGTCAGTATCTTTGTGATATGTTCTTTTCCAAATAAACGTTTGAATTCTTTGCCGATTTCATTAAATAGTTCAATGTCCATCTGATGATTTAAAAAAGAATCCACCTTAAGTACATTGCCTGCTTTGATAATACCATCTTTTCTAATTCTATCTTTTAACAGTTGCATATAACTTCCCTTTCTCCAGTGCTTTCTTATAGTATCATCGTATTTAAATTACACGTACCTTTAATACACCATCAATAGCTTCTAGCTCTTTTACAAACTTGTCATCTGCTTTTACGCAGATATCGAGTACTGTATAAGCGAAATCACCTTTACTCTTATTTGCCATATTCTCAATATTTACATTCTCTGAAGAAAATACCTTTGTAAACTGAGCAAGCATGTTTGGTTTGTTTTGATGACAAATCGTTACACGTGCTTCTGATTGACAAACACCTGCATCCAATCCTGGGTAATTTACAGAGTTCGTAATATTACCATTCTCAATAAAATCTTTGATTTGTTTTACTGCCATCTTCGCACAATTATCCTCGGATTCTTCCGTAGAAGCTCCAAGATGAGGAATTGCAATCACACCTTCCATAGCTGCAGTCTTTGCATTTGGGAAATCCGTCACGTATTTTGCAACTTTACCATCTTTTAATGCTACTTCCATTGCATCATCATCTACCAATAGATCTCTTGCAAAGTTAAGTATTACAACACCATCCTTCATCAACTGGATCGTATTCATATTGATCATTTTTTTTGTGTCATCTAATAATGGAACATGAAGTGTGATAAAATCGCACTCTCTAAAGATTTCTTCTCTTGTCTTAACATACTTAATATCACGAGACAAATTCCATGCATGTTCTACTGAGATATAAGGGTCACATCCGTAAACCTCCATACCTAAACGCTTTGCTGCATTCGCAACTAACACACCGATTGCACCAAGACCAATCACACCAAGTTTTTTACCTTCGATTTCTCTTCCTGCAAATTTAGATTTTCCTTTTTCTACAAGCTTATCAACATTGGCATCCCCTGCTACTGTGCTTACCCAATTGATACCACCTACGATATCTCTAGATGCAAGTAGCATACCAGCGATTGCTAACTCCTTAACACCATTTGCATTTGCGCCTGGTGTATTGAATACTACAATACCTTTTTCTGCACATTTGTCAAGTGGAATATTGTTAACCCCTGCACCGGCTCTTGCAATTGCTTTTAAATTTGTTGGTAATTCTAAATCATGCATAGCAGCACTACGAACAAGCACTGCATCTGCCTCCTCCATAGTTTCCACTTTCTCATATTTCTCATCAAATTGATCTAGCCCAATTGAAGCAATTGGATTTAGGCAATGATATTTTACCATGACAAACTCCTCCCAACTCTTATTTATTGATTGTTTTTCTCAAATTCTCTCATGAATTCTACGAGCTTTTCAACACCTTCGAGTGGCATCGCATTATAGATACTAGCTCTCATACCCCCAACAGTTCTATGTCCTTTTAAACTTTCAAACCCTGCTGCTTTTGCTTCTTTAACAAACTTCGCATCTAATTCTTCATTACCAGTAACAAATGGTACATTCATTAAGGAACGATCTTCTTTACGAACGGTACCCTTAAACATCTGGCTTTCATCTAAAAAGTCATAAAGAATCTTAGCTTTCTTTTCATTATGAGCTTTCATTGCTTCCAATCCGCCCATCTTTTTTAACCACTTGAATACCTTGCCACAAACATAAATTCCATATGCTGGTGGTGTATTATAAAGAGATTTATTCTCATCATGAATCTTATATTTAAACATGGTTGGTGTTCCAGGAAGTGTATCTTCGGTAATTAAATCTTCACGAATAATAACGATTACAACACCTGCTGGTCCTATGTTCTTTTGAACACCTCCATAGATTAGCCCATACTTTGACACATCCACTGGCTCAGATAAAAAGCAAGAGGATACATCCGCTACTAATGGTTTGCCCTTTGTATTTGGTAAAGTCTTAAATTTAGTTCCATAAATTGTATTATTCTCACATATGTACACATAATCTGCATCTTCACTAATTGGGAGATCAGAACAGTCAGGAATATAAGAAAATGTCTTATCAGCGGAGGATGCAATTGCGTTAGCTGTACCATAAATCTTTGCTTCTTGGTAAGCTTTCTTAGCCCACTGTCCAGTAATAATATAGTCAGCTACTTTGTTTTTCATTAAGTTCATTGGAATCATAGCGAATTGTGAGGAAGCACCACCCTGTAAAAACAATACTCTATAATTATCAGGAATGTTCATCAAATCACGTAAATCTTGTTCTGCAGTTTGAATGATTTGTTCATAAGCTTTGGAACGATGACTCATCTCCATAACAGACATGCCTGTTCCATTGTAATCAAGCATCTCATCTGCGACTTCCTTCAGTACCTCGACAGGTAACATCGCTGGTCCTGCTGAGAAATTATAAACTCTACCCATAGTTAAATCCTCCTTATTCCTACAATACAATTTTTCCTAACTATTAGCTCCTATACTGTAACACTTTAATACACTACATTATAAATCTTTGTTAAATGGTAGTCAATCATTTTTATCAAATATGCAAAGTTTCCTTGCATTTTGTATTATTTCGCTTGTGAATTTAGTTTCTTAGGATAATTATATTAGAAAAACAGGAACTTATTAATAACTTTTACTAATGAATTCACACTTCGCATATATTAGTAATTTCAATTGCCTGTGATTCGCGAGGTTTAGAATGAGAAGAACCAGGTATATTATGTATTTATTTTGGCTCGCCCACTCAGCCAAACCAAACACATAATATACCTGGTTCTTCTTGATGCTATCATCGATATCACAGGCAATAAGCAAAGTATCGAAATGCGAAGTTTAAGTTAACATTATTACTCATTCTCTAATAGAATCATCTCTTTGGCATATGGTAACGTTTTAATCCAATCACAAAGTGTATGCCATTCATTTAATTTATGATTTTTTCTAGCATGATATATATTGCTTAAGGTTTCATAGTTTAGAGTACAAGTACGTAATTGATTATAGCTCGAAGGCAAGAGCTGAATCAGATCGTACCAATGTTTCTTATCCTTAGTTTCCATATACTGAAGTCTTACACTCTCAAGATATTCAATCCACTTTTGAAACTGCTCTTTGGATTCTTCTGTCATATGGTCATGACTAAAATCGTCTAGTTCAAAAGTTTTAGTATGAATCTTGTGCATCGTACTTGTAGAATTTGCTACCGTTGCTACTTTATACGTATCATATTCCTTCCACCAGTAAAGTGGAGCCGTAATATCTACACTAACCATAATCTGGCGAATGAATTTGCGATGATCACTTCCTGCCTTACATAGACGCTTTGCGAGGGATAAATCATTCTCCCCTAAGACATAATTATGATTATCATCGTAATAACTATCCATTCGCTCCCAGCTATTCATCGGATTTCTAGCACCTCGAATGGCATTGTCCATATTCATAACAACCCCGTTCTTAACCTCTAGCATACTCATTCCTCCTATTCGTATATTTCTTATCGTCATAAACTTCGCACATATCAGTTTGCGTGATTGCCTGTGGATATTAGATTTTTAAACAAGAAGAATCATCGGCATCATATGTTTTTTCAGGCTCGCCAGCTCTCAAGCCGCCAGAAAACATGGCGACTTGAAGGCCATCAAAAACATATGATACCGCTAATTCTTCTTAGCATACTGTTAAAATCACAGGCAATGAACAAGTATTCAAGTGCGAAGTTTCGGTTACTAAATCAATCAAAAACCTATAGCGACTGCATGTACTTATCCATGGCGTCTGCTACCATTTTACTGTAATGTACCGCTTCCACTACAGTTTTTGCACCATTTACAACGTCACCTGAAGCAAAGATACCAGGACGTGAGGTTTCTCCTGTTTCGTTGGTGACAATTAAGCCCTTGTCATTGACATTAATACCCTTGGTCTTAGATACAATCTTGTCTTTAGGCCCCTGACTAATTGCAATGATAATCGATTCGGCAGGATATAATTGTGTACTTCCCTCCACATCGTGCATCTCTCCATCTTCTGTCCAAGTAACCGTCTTCATGATAGGACCTTCTGGTGTTAATTCTACTGTTGATTTACAGAGTTCAAATTCAACACCCTCAATTTTTGCATATTCCACTTCATGCTTACTTGCACGTATCGTATCACGGTGAGAGTAAACAGTTACTTTTCTAACACCTTTACGAATTGCTGTTCTTGCAACATCCATGGCTGAGTTTCCCGCACCAATAATTGCAAGAGATTCCCCAAGATCGTAAGAGTCTGGATTCACTAGATAGTCAATTGCATAGTGCACGTTACCTAATGTTTCACCTTTTATTCGAAGGGTATTCGGTCTCCATACACCCGTTCCAATAAAGATTGCTAAATATCCATCTCGGAATAAATCATCAATCCCAATTGCTCCACCAATGGTTGTATTTGGTCGAATCTTAATACCTAATTCTAACATTTTTTTCTTATATTTATCAAGTATGGTTTTTGGTAAACGGAATTCTGGGATTCCATATCGTAACACTCCACCAATCTTCTCTCTTGTTTCAAAGATTGTTACGTCATAACCTTTTTTTGCTAATAATATAGAGATCGTGATACCTGCTGGACCAGAACCAATTACCGCAGCACGCTTATTCTTTTTTTCTTCCTTATGCAGGTGCATCTGATCAAAATAAGTGCTAGATATATAGTTCTCAATACTACTGATGTGTACAGGCATTCCTTTTTTATTCAGAATGCAGTGCCCTTCACATTGTTTGTCATGATCACATACTAAAGAACATACAATGGACAACGGATTGTTCTTAAACACCATTTCCCCTGCTTTTGATATCCCTCCGTTTAGAAGTTCTTGTATCATAATTGGAATCGGTGTACTGATTGGACAACCTGTCATACATAATGGTTTTTTACAGTTTAAGCAACGTTTTGCTTCATATACTACATGATCTGCCATGTGATATCTCCTCTCAAGTTATCTAAAATCGCCATAACAGCGAATCGATTTCGTGCAGAATTAATTATACCGATTCTATCTCAAATTACAAGAATCGTTAATTTATTGTCGATATTACATAGTTTTTTCAGATTTTTTCAGAAATTATTAACATCTCATCCAACTTTTGCTCAACATCTTTTGGTCTAATATCCTTTCGTATTTTATAATGAAAGTCTCCAATGATGTTCGTAACTAACTCATTTAGACGTTGTAAAGAAAAGTCCTTTCCTCGATAGCCACCTAAAATATAATGCTTCTTGGCAAGCTCCTCGGTATAATCGCTTAAGCGATAGACTTGTAGTCCATAACCTTTTACTCTCTCATAATGAGTAACCGTCGGAATAAGCAATGCTTCCTTAATAAATGTATTACTCCCCACCTTGACAATCGTTACCTGCGCCATTCCACCTAGCATACGATCTGTATAATCCATCGTTGATACATAATTACCAAGCGAGTAATACACTAACATTCTATGTCCATCTTCACCAAGCACCCATTCCACAGGCTGTAATACATGAGGATGGGTACCGATTACTAGGTCAACACCTTCTTTCGCAAATAGCTGAGCCCAATGTTTCTGGTATTTATTTGGTTGATACACATATTCACTCCCCCAATGTGGGAATACAATAATAAAATCAGATACCTCTTTGGCTTTTTTGATATCAAGCTTTACTTTAGCTTCTACTAATAGATCTACCATATAGTCTTTATCCTTTGGCACTGGGATTCCATTGGTGCCATAGGTATAATTCAGTAGAGCAAAACGAATTCCGTTCTTTTCAACTACCTTGATTGCTTGATTGCTTTGTTTGGAAGCATGTATTCCTAATACTGTTATTTCCTTTTGTTGACTCCAATAGTTTAAGGTTTTCTCAATCCCAAAAATCCCCATATCCATAACATGGTTTGTTGCATGTAATACAACATCAAAGCCAGCATTGATAATTGCATCACCTACAAAGATAGGTGAATTAAATCTTGGATACCCAGAATAGCCCATTTCCTTGGTCCCAAATATTGTTTCTTGGTTAATTACTGCAAGATCTGCATTCGTAAAATCCTCTTTCATCTGTTCAAAGATATGATCAAAATTGTAGGTGCCACCCTTTAATTCACCACTTTGTATTACTTTTTTATGTAACAAGTCATCACCGATTGCAACTAAAGTAACCTCCATCGGTTGTGGAGTTGGAGTTACAACCAACGAAGGTGTGGGGCTTTTTGTAAGCGTTGGGCTTTGCGTTGGAGCATTCGTAAAATTAGGACTTTCCGTAACTGTTAAGCCTTCACTAGATATAACAGTTTCATTCGTCTGGTTCGAATCATTTGCTTGTCCATTTCCTCCCAAGATCGCCAGTGTATCGACCACACTCTCTTTGGTACGATTTGTTCTCCCACAACTTACAAAGCTAAGAATCAATACCATTAATATCCCTAGGAAGCGTTTCTTCCTCTTCATTTTGTCCCCTCCTAAAAATTCCCAATTATTTACTCCACTCAATATACCACGAGTTGTAAATAAATGTCAATCTTTCCAACTCCAAAGAAATCCATTGCAAAAATGAGAATACTTCTATATATTGAAGTAAGAGATTATATTATTAGGAATAATAAAGTAAGAACTCTTTGTGAGTGAATGAAGCTATAAATATAAAGGGGATAACTATGTGTAACAAAAAACGTATTTTATTACTTACAACCGGTGGTACGATTGCATCGTTATCCGGTAATGATGGCTTAGCACCTGGCGTTGCTGGGATTGACTTAAAGCAAAGTATTGATCAACTTCTAGCTGGTGCCTATGAAATTACAGTAAAGGATATTCTTCATCTTGATAGTTCTAATATACAGCCAGAGGAATGGATCTTTATCGGGCAGAATGTATACGATAACGCTCTTGATTATGATGGAATTGTTATTACTCATGGGACAGATACCATGGCTTATACTGCCTCTATTCTATCCTTTACCTTGCGCAACATACCAATCCCAGTTGTTTTGACGGGATCACAGCTTCCATTATCACATCCATTGACGGATGCCTTTGATAATCTTCGATATGCATTTGCTATGGCTGCTTCTTCAGTACCAGGTATCTTCCTTGCCTTCCACCGAAAGATTATACTTGGATGTCGCGCAGTAAAAGTACGTACCACTGGCTTTGATGCATTCGAAAGTGTAAACTATCCTTTGATTGCAACCATTGATTCCAAAGGGTTGAATATTAATGAAAAGGTGTTACCTGTAAATCATGGCCCTTTCGAATTTAGCTCACAGCTAGATACCAACGTATTTTTAATCAAGCTTACTCCAGGCTTAAATCCTAAGATTTTTGATATGTTAGTTGAGATGAATTATCGTGGTATTGTCATTGAAGCTTTTGGTTCTGGTGGTTTGCATTTTATCAATCGTAACCTGATTGAGAAACTCAAAAAATTAATTGACTTAAATGTTGCAGTTGTAGTAACCAGCCAATGTCTCTATGAACGCAGTGATTTATCCATCTATCAAGCTGGGCAATTAGCTCTAAATCAAGGAGTTATTCCTGCTTATGATATGACAACAGAAGCTGTAGTGACAAAATTAAGCTGGGCTCTTGGTCAAACAAATGAAATGCAAGAAATTAGGACGATATTTAAAACAAATTATGTTGGTGAAATTTCATAGTTCTGAAATTAAAACAAAAGCATATATTACTATAAGGATTGGTAGCTAAAGCATATATATCATATGCCTTAGCTACCAATTTAATATACAACCAACACTGATACGTTGCATTTGTATCAGCGAAAGTACCATCTCTATGCTTTCCTTTAGTAAAAGCATAGATTTTTAGTATGGACAATTTTTTTTGTCTATAGTAATATATATTTATGCTTGTCCGAGGCATTGTTAGGATGGATATCATCCAAAGACAGAAATGTTTTCCTAGGATTAGGATAAAATTAGCGCCATGCACCTTTGTCGGACGTGATATGATACAAAGGTTAACGAGGTAGAGGGTTATCGAAATATTCGGCGGATGCTCTCTCGTGTAGTTTGAACACGTGATGTACTGAGAAATTCACAGGTAACTGTTACACAAAAGCAGTACAATCAGACGATTTCGCACTTTTGCAAACTAAATAAAGAAAAGGAGAATCGTTATGTGTGGAATTATTGGATTTACCGGTCACTTAAATTCGGCCGAAGTGCTTTTACAAGGATTAGGAGAATTAGAGTATCGCGGTTATGACAGTGCAGGGATTGCATGCTTTACAGATCAAGGGATTAAGGTAATGAAAGCAGTGGGAAAGGTAGCTTCATTAAAGGAAGCAGTTCCAAATGACTTTTACGCAACTTGTGGAATTGGTCACACAAGATGGGCTACTCATGGAGGAGTATCTGAAGTCAATGCTCATCCTCATCGTTTCGGTAAGGTTACACTCATCCACAATGGTATTATTGAAAACTACCATGAATTAGAGAATGAACTAGCAAAAACTGGTCGTTATCCTGTTTCTCAAACAGATACCGAAATTGCTGCTATGCTTCTTGACAGCCTTTATGATGGAGATGCTTATCTAACCATTAAAAAAGCGGTGAAGAGATTAGAAGGTGCTTATGCCTTCTTAATTATGTTTGAAGATCAACCAGAGGTCATCTATTGCATCCGTAAGGGAAGTCCATTGGTTGCTTGCCAGACAGAACAAGGAAGTGTCATTGCTTCTGATATGGTAGCATTACTTCGTTACTCCAAGGATTACTTTGTCTTACCAGAATATGAAATAGCAAAAATGACAAAGACCTCGATTACGGTTACAACATTGGAAGGGGAACTCGTTGCTCCAGAGATGCTTAGCGTGACTTGGGATACCTCTGCTGCTCAAAAGAATGGTTTTAAGCACTATATGAAAAAAGAAATCTTTGAACACCCAGAAGCAATTTTACGTACAATATCCCCAAGAATTCATAAAACTTCAACAAAAGATGGGCATGAATTAATCTTACCAGACTTTAGTGCAGACTCCATTCAAGATTCTATCTTTGATGGTGTCAATCGCATTATCATCACTGCTTGTGGTACAGCAATGCATGCTGGTCTAATGGGAAAAGTACTATTTGAGCGCCTTCTTCGTATTCCTGTTACGGTAGATATCGCTTCTGAGTTCCGTTATCAGGATCCAATCATGGACTCCAATACGTTAGTAATTACAGTCTCTCAATCTGGTGAAACAGCGGATACCTTAGCAGCACTTCGTCTTGCCAAAAATGCTGGTGCCAAAACCTTATCCATTGTTAATGTAAAAGGCTCTTCGATTGCCCGTGAAAGTGACTATGTATTCTATACTCATGCTGGTCCAGAAATTGCAGTTGCAAGTACCAAAGCATATACGGCTCAGCTATCTGCTTTCTATATGCTAGCTTTCCGTTTTGCTTATTACAAAGGTCGCCTTACAGAAACAGAGGTCTCAAATTATATGCATTCTCTCTTAGGTACCGTACCTGCAATTGAGGAAGTGTTAAAACAAACAGAATATATCAAAGGAATCAGTAAGTCATTAGTAACTGCAGAGAATCTGTTCTTTATCGGTCGTGGTATGGATTCAGCTCTTGCATGTGAGGGCTCAATTAAATTAAAAGAAATTACCTACATTCATTCTGAAGCTTATGCTGCAGGCGAATTAAAACATGGTACTCTTTCTCTTATTACAGAGAACGTACCAGTAATAGCACTCGCAACTCAAAGTGATGTACTTTCTAAGATGATTTCTAATATCAAAGAAGTTCGTGCTAGAGGAGCTAAGGTAATCTGCATTACAACAGAGGATGCTAAGATTGAAAGTAATATCTACGATTCGAAAATCGTAATCCCATCCATCGATGATGTATTTGCCCCATTTGCAGCCGCTGTTGTATTACAGCTCATTGCTTATTACACCTCTGCTGCTCGTGGTCTTGATGTAGATCAGCCTAGAAACCTAGCAAAATCGGTAACGGTAGAGTAATCAATACTACCTTGTAACAAATGTTGTGAGTTCTCAAATAGTTTGAGAATGTTCTCAAAAAGCTTGAGAAAAGTTCTCAAAAAGTTTGAGAAAAATGTTGTCAGATGGTTTGTAAATTTCATTTTACGTTTTTGAGTATTACTCAATGTAAATTATCACTTGGTTCTTTAAATATGCAGAGAGGTACTAATAGTACCTCTCTGTTCTATTTTGAGGTGAGAAAATGGCTGATAGACTTTTAAGACATCCAGTACCCTTTATAAAGAAAAGGTTCAAGACTTACACAGAATCATACAATTCCACTGTTTAATCCATCTATGCTTCCCTTTTCTTAATATATAAAAATAGCGGGACTATATTTTTACATTCATTCCAGTATCCATAAGCCCCGCCATTCTATATTATTTATTTATTGCCGTATGTATTTTAATCTTCTAGGTCCCTTATTCCATCAGGAGCAACGGTTACGTTAACAGGTGTAGTGGTATTCCCAGCAGCAAGTTTTCCACCGATAACTCCGGCAAGCAAGGTCTTGAGATCAATGCCTAGTGATTGGCTCATGCCTTCAGAAATCTGTGTTACATTCGTAATGATGTCACCAGCAAGCTTCGATGAATCTCCACCAAGCATTACGATCTTGTCGACATTCTGATATCCGTCGCCGACCGCTTTGGCAATTGATGGCAATTGCTCGAAATATGTCTTAAGAGTATCTAGTTCCATTTGCTGGCGTGCTGCTTCACCATATTCTTTCATTGCTTCTGCTTTTTCTCTCAGACCTTTTGCTTCTGCTTCGAGTTTAGCTTGGATTGTGATAGCCACTGCTTTACCTTCTGCTTCCATAGCTGCTGCTTTTGCCTCTCCTTCTGCCTGGATAGCTAGTGCAAGGGCTTTTTGAGCTTCTGCCTTCTGTTCCGCCTCAAATTTTTCCGCTTCCGCCTTTTTCTTTCTCTCATAAAGCTCAGCTTCGGATGATTTTTGTACAGCATAGAGTTCAGCATCAGCCCTTTGCTGGGATGCATATCTGTCCGCTTCTGCTTTCTTTTTAATATCGGCTTCGAGCTGACGTTCTGTGATCTGAACTTCTCGCTCCTTAAGTTCGATTTCCTTTTCCTGACGCGCAATGTTTGCATTCGCTGTTGCAATTTCATGTTCACGTCTTTGGTTTTCAGCTTCAATTGCCTTAGCAGCTTCTGCTTCTGCAATCTTGATGTCAGCAATTTTCTTTAATTCTGCTTTTTTAATGCTTAATTCGTTCTGCTTCATAGCGATTTCTGTATCAGACGCTACTCGTGCATCATTAGCTGCCTTATCTGCTTCGGCCTGGGCGATGTCAACCTCAGACTTAGCTTTCGCTGAAGCAATGGCTGCATCTTTCCTAATTGCTTCTGTGTTTTCAATACCAAGATTTTTAATGATACCATTGTTGTCCTTATAATTTTGAATATTGAATGTAGTAAGTTTAAGCCCCATATCTCTTAGATTAGGAGATACGTTTTCCACAACTCTCTCAGAGAATGCTTTCTTATCCCCCTGGATAAGATCTTTAAGACTTGTCTGTGAAATAATCTCTCGAATATTACCTTCAAGAATAGGTGTTACTACTCGTTGAATGTCTTGAGTTGTATATCCAAGAAACTTCGATGATGCAACTCTTAAGATTTCAGGATCTTGGTCGATAGACATGTTCGCTACGGCATCTACCATGATATTGATTGCATCCTTTGTAGGAATCTCATCTCGTGATGTAAAGTCTACCTGAATATTCTCAAGGGACATATAATCCACTCGTTGAATGACAGGAATTACGATTCTTGCTTTACCGATTACGGTAGACGTTCCTGTAGGACCTGTAATTACCATAGCCTTGTTTGGTGGACACTTTTTGTAACAAGCTGTGAACAGAAAAACTAAGAATAATACTATTGCTGCTGGTACTATGATTGCTAAATATGGCATTTGATTTCCACCTGATACTTTCGTATCTTCCTTTCTTTTACTTTCAACCTCACACTTATTATAGCATGCTTATGCAAAATTTTGTGATAAAAATACTTAATCTTGTATAAAATCTGTCATTTACCTCATAAAATAA
>JAEZKD010000191.1 GCA_023415655.1 Bacillota bacterium
CTTTGCCGCTAATACAAAAGATCCACTACTTAAAACATTTTTATAGTTATCTACTCCCACAAGTTGATTGCTCAATACTTCAGTAAAGGATCTTCGCATTACATCTGCAAAGGGAATTAAGACAAAATACTAACACCAATCAGACTAGGTACAATCAGCAATCTGCCAAACCACTCATCTCTTTGCTTATTTGCATACTTCATTCTCTGCCCTCCTTCCTCTGTATTACTTTTTCTCACTCATTTAAATATAAATTGACCTTGTTTGTGATATCCTGAGCAGTCTGCTCAAGCTCCTTCTCTCCTGCTAAGTATCCAACTGCTTCTTCCAGTATCATATCAATAACCGTTGAATTATTTGTAATTGGGGTATCTAAGGAGAGTAGCATATCGTAAAACTCTTTCTTTTTTTCTACATCCATTTCATAAAAGATAATCATTATCTGTTTACCATTCTCTTGAGTACTAAACCCACTCATAAGATTAGGGTCTGGTTCTTTCGTCATCCAAGTTTTTAAAGAAGTAGCATTCACAGGAAACCCATCATTAAAATCAACGGATTGAAAACTTTCCTCATAAAGCTCCTTTACAAAATCTTTCGCTATATCAGCTTCTTTGGTTTCCTTATTAATTCCGACAATCCCGTTTGAGATATAAAGGTCTTTGACTGAAAAATAGTAACCACCAACATGATTCGTACATGCCACGATTCTATCAAAATCATACGCATCCGCTGCACAACCTATCGTTGCATAAATATCATAATTAATTATCTCGAATTCATTGCCAATTATAAATTCATGAAGGTAAGAAGGAGTGGTGACACTGTTTCCTCCAATATAGAGAGGATCAAAAGTAGGCATCTTTGAAGATTCAATCTGATCCGATATCCCCTTAACTCTCTGTAAAAAATCCGTCATAGCTTTTAAATCAATGCTCCCATCTTCCTGCATATATTCATCACTATAGATATATAAAAGTGACGATAACAACTCTTCATATGAAAGTGTTTTGAATAAGTTACGTTCAGATTTACTCGCCAATTCAGACAGTGCAGCGATAGATTTTGTCTGTTCCTTAATATCTTCTGTCGTAGCATAGAATGGCATATAAAAACGCATTGGCATTCCGTAGATTTTTCCATCTTGAGTATAATCATCTGATATGCTAGACAGAAGTTGTTCACTTTCAATGAATGGATTCAATACATCCCCCATATCCATCAAAACTCCTTTTTGGATATAGGATTCCATAGGTAATCCATCGAGTACAAAAATATCTGCCCCATTGCCAGCCAATATTTCTGTATTCAATGCCCGAATCTGGTCAGATAAAGTGGCACTAGAATTCTCTGAAAAAGCCACTTCATAATGTATGTTAACATCCTTATGCTCCTTCTTATAATCAGAGATTGCTTCTCTCATTGTTGCATTCTCCCATAAAGAATAGATGGTGAGTTCTTTATTCTCCTCTTTTACTATTTCGCCAAATGTGTATTCAGCTAAAAAACTTGGTTTTGAATCGATTATACTTTCATAATAGATTACAAAACTGTCATATTCTCCTTGCATATGAAGGAATTCGACTGGTGAATAACTCGAGTTACTCATCGAATACGCACTATTATCCGTTATGATTTCCCATAAGCTTCCTGTCTTTTCACAACGACGAATCCCCGATGCATCTAGTAAGAAAATGGTCCCCTCTTCATTGATCTGTAGCTTCGCATCTTGTGAGACATTATCTACGGATAACCTGTTTTCTTTCCTTGAGGAGTAATCAAATTCTACCACTTCTAAATTATTGGATATGTAATATACGGTATTATCAGTTACAAGATATTCATAATCTGTTACTTGATTTTGTTCTAACTCAATTACTTTTTGTTCCTTTAGAGAGTAAAGGTTAATCGTTGGATCTAGATTTACCTGATAGATTAGTAATCCTTCTTTTAGCACTTGAGTGTTATTTATAGTTGCACCACTAATTCCAGCAACTTCTCCATCTAGTTCCTCCCACAAGGTAGGGGTTACATTTTTGCAGGAAAGTAAATCATCTGTACTTTGAAATAGTGTATAGTTAACTGTAACTAATGAACTTTGTTCCTCCATATCCTTATACATTGCGAGAAGTAGATAATAATGCCCGTCTTCACCAAGGAAAAGTTTCTCTATCCCACCTGAAGCAAGTGCTTCTTTCGCCCAGGTAACTTCCTTTTTTTCATACCCTGTTTCACTTTTCGTATAACAAAAGATTTTTTCCGCAAAGACATCTCCAATCTGAGTGTAATACTCTAGCTCTCCTTCCTCATTTTTAATAATTGCCAACTTATGCTCATTGGACTCCAATTTTGGCTCTTCCATGGTCTGTTCCGTGTATTTTCCTATGATACTCTCGGCTTTGTTCCCTACTTTTACCCCTTCCTTGCTGGGCTTTTTACTACATCCGATGACTATAATCATCAAAGATATCAAGCACAGCAAAGCAATCAATCTTTTTTTCATCATCCTTCTCCCTTTTTCTTTCCTTTTTATGGACTTTCTTACATATCATAATCTAGTATAAATAATCAATCTCAAAAATTTCTCAAAGAAATTAATTTGGTATATAAAATTCTGTATAGGTTCTTTTTACTTAACTACTTTGAGCATGTTTTATCCATGTAACAAAAGCTATTTCATCTCATTCATTTAGATATAAATTTACCTTGGATGTGATATCCGAAACAGCCTGATTAATATCCTTCTCCCCTGCTAGATAGCTAACTCCTTCTTCTATTATCATATCCATAAGTATTGTATTATTAGTTACCGGAGTATCTAAAGAGAGAATCATGTCATATACCTTTTGCTTTTCCTCCTTAGACATTTCAGAGAATGTTATGTTATGTACTTGTCCTACATCATCTGCAATGGCTAATGAGGACATCATTTCACCCTTTACTTCTTTTGTCATCCAAGCTTTGAGTGAATCGGAATTCACTGGGAAACCATCATTTAAATCAAGAGATTGAATAACATCATTAAATAGTTCCGATACAAAATCTTTTGCAACTTCAACCTCCTTGGTTGCTTTATTGATCCCAACAATCCCGTTTGGTACATAGATATCCTTTACAGAGAAAAAGCTACCGCCCGCTTCCTTACTACAAGCTTGAATCATATCAAAATTATGGAGATTCCCTGCGTATCCCATCGTTGAACAGACGTCAGATAGGATAATCTCAATTTCATTGCCATGAATGAAATTTTGTATACTTGACTGATTACTTGCAATTCCACTTATAGCTATGTTAAATTCTGAAGTAGGTTCCTTTGTTGACTCGATTTGCTCTGCTATGATCTTAATGTGTTGTAAAAACTCCTTTAACTCTTCAGAATCAATGATTTGATCTTCCTTCATAAATTCAGAACCATAAGTATATAAAAACATAGATAGCAAATCTTTGTAAGAGTATGCATTCATTAATTTACGTTCCGAAGTACTAGCATAGTCAGCCAATTCTGACATCGATTGAGTCAGCTCCTTGAACTCTTGTGAAGTAGCGTAAACAGGAACATAAAAACGAATTGGCATTCCATAAATTTTACTATCTAATACAAAATCATCCGCTATCTGAGGTAGAAATAGATTTTGTTCCATCAGTGGATTTAACACTTCACCAATATCCAATAGAACTCCTTTTTGGATATAAGATTCCATTGGTAACCCATCAAGTAAGAATATATCTGCACCTTTACCCGCAAGTACTTCTGTGTTCAATGCACGTATCTGATCAGATAAAGTCGCACTTGAATACTCGGATAAAGCAACTACATAGTTAATACGCACATTGGTATGTTCCTTCATATAGTTTGAAATAGCTTGTCGTATTGTTGTATTATCCCATAAAGAGTAAACTGTAATTTCTTTTTCAAAACTAGCTGGTACCGTCTCGTCAAAACTATAGTCAGCCAAAAAGCCAGACCTACTCTCAATTTGAGACTCATAATATACCACAAAACGATCATTGCTTCCCTGTAAATATATAAAATCTACTGGTACATAGCTAGGAATACTCATCGAATAAATGGAGCCGTCTGCGATAATTTCCCATAAGGTTCCTGTTACTTGATACCGATGAATACCAGCAGAATCAAGTAAAAAGATCGTTCCATCAGAAGCAATCTGAAGCTTCGCTTGCGAGTCCACAAAATCTAGAGCAATTCTTTTCTCCTTCTTAGTCGAATAATCGAATACAACTAATTCTGTTGAGTCTTCCGATATGTAATAAATAGTATGATCAACGACTTCATAGTCATAATTGGTTGATTGATTGTTCTCCAACTCAATTTCTTTTTGTTC
>JAEZKD010000222.1 GCA_023415655.1 Bacillota bacterium
TCTGGGTTATCAGGCAAAGAGGATTCCTTTGTGGCTCTTTCTAATTCACGTTCATAGTGTGCTAACATATCATAAAATTCGGCGGTAAAGGTATGGTCTTCCTTTTGAAAACCACCATTTCGTATCTTTAATAGTAAGTCTAAATCATCAGTACGGTGGGTTTTAATCACCCCGTGATCGAGAATGTCAATTGCCATCATAAATAGGCGAATGAGGTGCATTGCATGCTTATTTAAATGATTATCGTCTTTCTTTTTGTTGCGTTTTCCGATTTTATCGTACTCCCGAATCACATTGTTAAGAGCAGAAAACATCTTTTCATAATCCCGAAGAGGGTAGTGGGAGTAAGAAGCATCTACAAAAATCTCCGTTTCAAGGGAAGGTGTGACGGCCTTATCAATGTAGAGTGTGAGGCTACCATGTTCTGATTCAGAGTACCTACGATTAAAGTCCTCTAATGCATTTCGCACGGAATTTAGAATGTGTTGCTCACGTTCAGGCTGTGGCATAGAATCTCTCGCGATTGCATTTTGCAGTCTACGTAGTTGGGCACTTGCATAGCCACCAAAGGATTTAGCGGCCCGTTTAGAGATAAACAAATCTTTATGGTCAATAATCTCCTGTCCGAGAGGACTTTTAATGAGATATTGATCTTCATCAAGACCAAGGATTTCACAAGTATTTGGGTTACATTCTAACAACAGCTTTACGATTTTATTAAAGGAGTAAATGACAGTATCCGTATGGGCATCCTCGTATTGCTCAAATTCCGTTAGCCCAAGTAAATCAGAGGGCATATTAAGTGTAATTCCCCGAAAATCGATATCACTGCCTTCCTTGCTTGTCCCATAGGCATGACTTCCACCTAGACCAAGTAAGACAATTCTCTTACCTAATCGTTCATGGGTACGTAAAAAGTCGTATTGGGAACTATTCATTAGTTTTATGAAATCCATTAAGGTCACCTCACTATTTCATAAGTTCAAGTGTTTTTTCAAAGGAAATACATTCTGCATACCTGTTGTTCCATATGAACTCATTGTAATATCTGTAAGTCTGTTCAGCAGACATGTATTGATTATCAACGGTACTATTGGTATTTGCAGGAACTATCATTTTAAAGCCATGTTCGAAACCAGCTTTTATGGTAGCATCAACGCAATAATCAGTTTGTAGTCCAACGATAATAATCGTGTTTTCTTCTTTCTGCCTTAAATATTCTATTAACCCTGTATCTCTGAAAGCGCTATTTACATTCTTGTCAAAGATGATTTCCCCGTCGATAGGCTTGAATCCATCATATATTTCAAAACTAACGTTTCCCTTCGTCAACTCATTACCCGCACCATCATCATGCCTAACATAAACAACTTCTATACCATTCCGGCGGGCCTGATTAATCAAGGCCTTTACACGAGATTCAAATAATTCAAATTGGTATAGTGCACTATTTGTTATTGCTTTTTGTGTATCAACAACTAAGAGTATCATCTTAACCCCTCTTTACATTTAAAGTTAGTGATTTCTATTATATCATGGAAAGCAGTATTTATCTAATGGAATAAGCCTTTAACGGTTTGTAATTATTTGTAATTCTCTCTTTTTTGAGGTAAACTAAACATAGATAGAATGGTAATATATAAGCAATCAGAGAGTATTCAACTTATGAGATCTATGAAAGAGAAATAAATTTGTGGAGCTGATATATGATGGAAATAGTAGCGTATGAAATGCGCAAAACTCTTGATATTGAACCATATAATTTTTTGAGCGATTATGAGCAGATTGCCGATAAAGTTCAGGATATCTATTTAATTGAAAACAAAGAAGAAATAATAGGTTCTGTTGCATGTTATGGTAACGAGATAGATGATTTAATTGTAAATAAGAAACTGCAGCATAAAGGATATGGAAAACAGCTTTTACTTTGGGGAATGGAATAAGAATGCTGTTATGTTGTACAAGAAAATAGGCTTTGAAATTGTTAGTATGGAGAGAGTTCGTTGAAGACTGGTGTTATGGTATTGTAGCTGGATTGGATTTTTATTGGTGAGTACATATGGTGACAATGGAGCAGTTCCAGAAATGATAATGTATAAAAAGAGATAAATCAGAATTTATGGGGGTAATAAAATTGAGTATTATTGATATAATTAGCCGAAGGCATAGTTACAGAGGAAAGTATAAGCCTGTTCCTGTTCCGAGAGAAGACTTAATAACAATAATGAAAGCAGGATTGGATGCTCCGTCAGGCTGTAACAAGCAAACAACAAGCTTAATAGCAGTAGATGATAAAGAAATTCTAAAAAAGCTTCATAAAGTCATAAATCCGCCCGTTGGAGAAACGGCTCCTGCTATGATATGCGTTTTAACACAGAGAATAAATGCATACAAGGATAAATGCTTTGCAGTTCAGGACTATTCAGCAGCAATCGAAAATATGTTGTTGGCAATAGTTGGACTCGGATATCAGAGCTGTTGGTATGAAGGTCATATTACAGATGAAGATAGAATCGGTTATCAAATGGCACAAATCCTGAATGTTCCTGATAATTATGAGTTAGTGTGCTTTTTGCCTATTGGTATTGCTGAAACAGAACCGGCTTTACCAAAGAAACATGCTTTTGAGGAAAGAGCATGGTTTAACATCTTTCCTGATACAAAAAGAAAATTTTAGTACATGGATAAATTCCTACTTGTTAGATACAAATAAGATTCACGACATATTAAAACTCAATTACAGATGAAATAGGGTTGCAACGGGATATCCTGACTGGAGAAACAACTTATCTAGTAGAAAAATAAAAGACAGGTACTATAAAAAAGCGGAGGGTTTATGTCCTCCGCTTCTCTACATCCAATTCAACCCAACAATTTAGTCAGTGGATTGTAAGGCATCATATCCGACTTCTTTTGTTCTTATTTTAACGGCATTGCGAATCTCATAACTAAAGATCTTACCATCTCCAACTTCTCCTGTGAAGGCAGCCTCTTGTATGGCGTTAATCGTCTTTGTCTCCCATTCTTCTGAGGAAACAACAATCTCAAATTTGA
>JAEZKD010000289.1 GCA_023415655.1 Bacillota bacterium
AATAGGAAAAGGAAGGGAGAATGTGAAAAAATTGTTAAACTATATCTAATTTTGTGATATAATGAGGGAGAGAATAAAATGTGATAAGGAACGATGGGAGAGGTGAACATATGGGGATTTTATCATGTAGCAGTAGTGCTTCAACGTGGCGTGGCTTTGAGTATTTTGAAGAAAAAAAGGTAATTTCTTGGAAGCAGTTGGATGAATCACAATATGAAGGAATCGTTAGTGGTACTTCATCAAATTTTTATCATGTTAAAATTGACATCAATCAACCTAGAAAGAACTCTTTCTGTAATTGTCCATTGGCAAATGGAAAAAGAATCGTCTGTAAGCATCAAATTGCATTATTTTTCACAGTGTTTCCTCAAGAGGCAGAGAATTATATGCAACAAATTGAGGAAGAGGAAAAAGAGGAGATACAACGAGAAATGGTTGAATACCAAAATATCGAGGAATATGTCAATAGTCTTTCTAAGGAGGAACTTAGAACAGCATTAATCAATGCATTGGTAGAGGACTATAATCAGCTCTATTATCGAGGATAAAAACATACAAGGAAGTGAGAGAAATGCTGCGTATTGCAATCTGTGATGATCAGCTCAAGGAGTTGGAAAGTCTAAAAGCATACATAATAGAATACCTCGATATACATACGATACAAGTAGAGCTGAGAGAGTTTTTACATCCAGATAATTTGCTAAAGACAATGGAAAAAGAGACTTTTCATCTTTACCTGTTGGACATTGTCATGCCAATGGTCAGTGGGATTGAACTTGGAAAAGAGATACGTCGTTTCGATCATGAGGCACAAATTATCTATATTACTACGGAACCTCAATTTGCTTTGCAGGCATACGTTGCCAATCCTCTGAATTATTTGATAAAACCGCTCGTGAAGGAGCAATTGTTTGAGACACTATCACTTGCAATTGCCAAAATAGAATTATCGGAGGAGCAAACATTTACTGTGAAAACCGCGGAATGTTTGAGAGTTCTTAAGCTCTCACATATTCTTTGCTGTGAATATCGTAAGCATGCAGTTGTATTTACCCTACTTGATGGGGAAGAGCTGATTAGTCGGACCATACGGGAACGTTTTGCAGAGTATAGTGCTCCAATTCTAAAAGATGCTCATTTTTTGCACTGTCACACCTCCTATGTCGTGAATATGAGGTGGGTGGAACGTTTTACAAAGGATAGCTTTACGATGCGAGGTGGAAAAGTAATTCCGATTGCTGCAACGCAATATTCTATTGTACGTGATCAATACATGAATTATCTTATGGCAAGGGAGGACCGTAAATGAGTGAGCATTTTCCAGACTTTCTTCGAGGAATTATCTCGACCGTTGCGAATGTTTTACTAATGACAACTCTTTTGCAGCCAAAATACTCCAAAAAACTTACTACAATAACTATGCTTGGTATACTTTTCATAGATACTGGCATTTCGTTTTACTGTTACCTAAGTGGGAATCTGACAATGCTTGCGAAAATGGAAATTATCTTGTTTATCGTATTATGCTTTGCAGTGCGTCCACTGTTTCGAGATAGCTTTATGCAATGGTTATTTAGCTATCTAACCGTTCAAAATATAAGCCTTGCAGTAGTCGTTTTAAGCTTTGTCGGCTCAAGGAGATTACCTTATCCAGTATATGCAAACTCAGTTTTGCGTTTTTTATTGTTTGGAGCTATTTTATTTATTTTATTACGTTATGTACGCCCTCTATACCGTCAGGCAGTACAACATTGGACCGCTTACTTTACAGTGGCATTAACCATTTATATTACGTTCAGCTATTACTTTTTTCTATCCGATGATATTGTCCTCACATTAAGAAAAGATGCTGTCCCTCTTATTTTAGTGATATTTATTGGGTTAGCAGCCTATAGTTCTATTTTTTTATCACTAAAGAATCTAAAACGAGAGTATCAGGTGAAGGAAGAAAATCAAAAGATGCAGACAGAACAAGAATATCTACAATTAGCTGCACGTAATATGTCAGAGCGTTTGAAGTTAATGGAGGAGGTATCAGCACAGAACAGTCGGACTGCTCATGACCGTCGTCATTTTAATAGTATGTTGCTAGAACTTTTAGAAAACAAAGATAGTAACGAAGCAATTGCTTTACTTAAAAAACAAGAGGTAACCTTACCTAAGATGAATAAAATCTATTGTGAAAATCACCTTGTAAATGCAGCTGTCAGCCATTATGCACAGCTAGCCAAGGAGTCTGGTATCGAAACAAGAATTGAACTAGACATACCCATGGATCTTAACGTGGATTCCTTAGAGCTTTCGATGGCAGTATCGAATCTTTTGGAAAATGCAATTATGGGATGTTTAAAACTACAAGAAAATCAACCACTAACAATTCATATTATTTGCAAAAATATGGGACGGTTGCTATTGGAAATTAAAAATCCTTGTGATAAAGGGCTAACACTGAATGAAGAAGGTTACCCAATGACACAGGAGGAGGGACATGGAATCGGTAGCAAAAGTGTCATTGCCTTTGCCAAAAAATATGGTGGTGAGGTAATTTACAAAGTAGAGAAGGGAGTCTTTGTAGTACGTCTGCTTGTTTGATCGTCTTCATGAGAATATAAAAATACTTTTTTAAGTGTAAAATGGAGTCTTTTAAGTGCAAAGGCTCTTTTTTTATTTGATTACAGTAGAATAATGTTAGGATTTGTAGAAAGATCTGATACATTACCTAGAGGAGGTAGATATTATGGGAATTCATCGGCGCAGGCAGGAGGAGACTCCACTTTCTGCTCCCAATACAGAAGGTAATGTATGGCCACATCAGATTTGTCCGGCATTTGAACCAAGATGTGATGCACCTGGAGGAATTCATCAATGCTGGTACTGCCGTTGTGCTGATTTCCATTTGAATAAGCCACGCTCACTCGATGTGGGTGTATGCTATTGGCCACAAAAGATTTTAAAGTAGGGGAGTTATAAAATACTAGATATATAACTAGTAGACATGCTGTGTATTTTGTGAAAGAGTTATTCCATTGCCATCCCCCCCTTGGTTGCCTTTTACTAGTGCAATAAAAGCATTAGAACAAGCGTAATGGAAAATTGATTAGCAAATGACATAGGTAGGAAAAAAGGAGCTGTCACATTCTTTACATAAAAGTTTGATCATATGTTATAATTTGTACACACCGTGGCGGTGTAACAAATATAATGTATGAGGAAACTTTAGATGAAATGATGTGACAGTCTTTTTTGTATACAAGGTAAAAAACGAGATAGATAGAAGAGGAAGATTTTGCCTAATAAAAAAGTTGTAAAATATAGTTGTAGTATGATAGAATAGAATAATAGGTGGAAGTTAAGTCAGCCAAAATAAATAAGAGAAAGGACAGGATGAGAATGCTTAATCAAGAGATATCAAAGTTATTAAATGAACAAATTAATAAAGAACTTTATTCAGCTTATTTATACTTAGATATGGCGAACTATTATGCGGATCAAAGTCTAGGTGGCTTTGAGAATTGGTTCTTCATACAAACACAGGAAGAGAGAGATCATGCTTTACTTTTCCGTAAATACTTACTAAATAATGGGGAATCCGTTGTACTAACTGACGTTGCTGGCCTCAATGAAAATTACAAAAACTTTAGAGAACCGTTAGTGAAATCATTTGAACATGAACAACAAGTAACGGCTTCTATTAATAAAATATATGAAGTAGCCTATAAGCTTGGAGATTTCCGCACGATGCAATTCCTTGACTGGTTTATCAAAGAACAAGGTGAGGAAGAAAAGAATGCAGAAGATAATGTTAAAAAATATGATCTGTTTGCAGGTGATCCAAAGGGCCTATATATGTTAGACAATGAAATGAAGGCACGTGTTTATACTGCTCCATCTTTAGTAATATAATATATGCTTAAAACAAAAGCTATCGTTTTTAACGGTAGCTTTTCTCTATTTGTAGGTCTTATATATTTACATTGAAAGAAAGTTTTGATAAAATTTGATAAACGAAAGACATTCATTTAAGTAACATACGCAATAAGGAGGATACGTGATAGATATATTGTATGAAGATAGTCATCTGTTAGTTTGTGTAAAACCGATAGGTATTTTATCGCAACCGGATACTGGAGACGGAACAGATATGATAACACTATTAAGTGATTATCTAAAAAGTAAAAAGGAGAAACCATACATTGGTTTGGTACATAGATTAGATAGAAATGTTGGTGGAGTAATGGTATTCTCTAAGAATCCTAATGTGACCGGCAAATTATCAGCTGCTATTATGGAACGGAATTTTACAAAAGAGTATTTAGCCGCTGTTCATAATTG
>JAEZKD010000300.1 GCA_023415655.1 Bacillota bacterium
ATGGCGGAGGATACGAGTATTTATATCAAAGGTTTGATGGACGGTTCAGATTACATCATTGAGATTACGGACTCTGGTAAAGGAATGAGTCAAGAAGAGGTTTCGAATCTATATCAAAAGATATCTGGTGAGGTTGAGACATCTGGAGGTTCTGGCAATGGAATTGGATTAAAAAATGTTCAGGATCGTATTAAGATGTGCTTTGGTAAGGAATATGGAATTGAAATACTTTCAAAATTAGGGTGCTATACAAAGATCAGGGTTCGTCTACCATTAACTAATTATAAGGAGAGGTGATGCAGAGTGCATACAATTTTAATTGTGGAAGATGAAAAACTGATTCGTCAGGGAATAAAAATGATGATACAGCGTTCAGGTGTACCAGTGGATAACATTGTTGAGTGCAATAATGGAGTTAGTGCACTTGCAATGTTAGATACACAAGAGGTAGATGTGGTGTTTACAGATATCCGTATGCCAAAGATGGATGGGATTGAATTAGTAAATAGGATTCAAAACCTAGAGCATAAACCACTAATTGTTGTAATTAGTGGTTATGATGATTTCTCTTATGCAGTCGAGATGCTACGCAATGGGGTTCGTGAGTATTTATTAAAGCCAATTGATCGTGAGAAAATCAAAGAGGTGATGAATAAGTTAGAAAAAGAACTTCATTCTATCCAGGAGGCAAAAAAACAAGAACAAACGATTGAAGTTTCACAACTAAAATATTTTATAACAACGCAGACAATAGATCCTTCGGAAGAAAAGCTAATGTTGGCTCAGTATAGCTCTAGTTTTTTTGAAGAAGACTTTATTGTTTGTCAGATTAGTAAACAAGAGAAACATTATGAAGAAAAACTGCCATATGTAGTTCTTAATAACATTGATAATCAAGATGTTTATGTTACGATTGCTAGTTATTTACCCGTATTGCTTAAGGATGATTTACTAAAGTATACTACAGGAATCAGTAAACCTCATCGTGGACTTGAAGAATTAAGAATTGCTTATAAAGAAGCGCGAAAAGCAAGAAAGAAAGCGTTTTATTTGTGTAAAAATGTAAAGTTTGAGGATGTTAGTAATAATCAAAATGCCATGGAATTAAAGGACAATATGATTTTGCAGATTTCACAATTGCTTGGAACGAGTCGATATGAGGACGGGATACAACAGCTGGAACGAATTTTGACGAATGTAAAGTTGGGAAGTTATACGATTTCTCGTGTAGAAGAAGCATTGAATTTATTATTGGATTCAATTTGTGAGACTTATCAGAATGTATTTCATCTAGAACCTTCAGAGATAGAAAAGTATCGTTTGATATATAGCTTTGACAATGTTATGGATTATTGGCATCAGCTTAAAATATGGCTTTTGCAATTAAGTGTTATTTTGAACAATGAATATGACGACTATAAGAATAAGCAAAAAATTGCTCAAGCGATTCAGTACATCAAAGAAAACTATAATAAGGATCTGAATATGGCGGTTGTATCAAATCACATTTCTATGAACTATTCCTTGTTTTCTTATGCATTCAAACAATATACAGGTAATAACTTCGTTAATTATCTAAAAGAAATCCGTATGAATGAAGCAAGACGGTTATTGAAAGAGACGGATGATAAGATTAATGAAATAAGTCAACAAGTTGGGTATGAAAATGATAAACACTTTATGAAATTATTTAAGACAGAATGTGGTGTTTCGCCTACAGAATATCGAAAGAATATGCAATTTAAAGGGAAGTAATCTTACTTCCCTTTGAATTATTAATTCAATTAGGTTGACTTTAATATCTGTTTTTGCTTTGATTTTTTTTCTTCGTACATATGTTGATCGGCTTTATCGAAGAGTTCACTGAGCTCTTCGATTTTCTGAATACAATGTATATAGAATCCACTACTTACTTCAATATTATATTCTTTTGTTTGAAGACGATTATAATTGTTCAGATAAGAATTGACACGATCAATCAATGCAGCAGCTTTTTTATTGGTGTAATTAATTCCGAGTACCCA
This sequence comes from Bacillota bacterium, assembly GCA_023415655.1. Lineage (GTDB taxonomy): Bacteria > Bacillota > Clostridia > Lachnospirales > Lachnospiraceae > Lachnoclostridium. The sequence continues at coordinate 2,025 of JAEZKD010000300.1, forward strand.
GAACTCATCTCCACCTGAACGTGCACACAATTCAGGGGACTGTACGCAGCTTTCTAATGCATGAGCAAGTACTTGAATTGCAAAGTTACCTTCCGAGTGACCAAAGGCATCGTTAATTGTTTTAAGGCAGTCAAGATCAAATACGGCTGCCATGATAGGAAACTGATTTTTAATCGCATCATTTACTAGTGGGGTGGAAAGTAATTTAAATCCATGACGGTTATAGAGACCTGTCATTTCGTCCTTTGTATAAATATCTTCTAAACGTCCAATTAATAGTCCCATGTTCTTTTTGTCACAGATATTCTTTAACATGCTGTTAACATTCATAAGCCATGAAATAAATGAAAAGGAATAGCCTACAGTATCACTTTTGTGAGAAAGAGCGATATATCCAAAAGCTTTTGTGCCAAAGAATAAAGGTGCAAATACATAGGAACCAGTACTGTTTTTATACAGATAATCAGGTAGGATGCTTCGTTTCGTAAAGGTGCATTCAGGTAATCGTTCTTTATCCTTAATTGCTAACTTTAATAAAATGGTATCACTTTCTTTCAATAAATCCTGTTCTTTCATAGTTAACTCTTGGATCAGGCTTGAGGTATGATCCCAGTCTTCATAGAGACAAAGATAGAATTCATGACAGTCAGGTAGTGTTAGAACAAACTGTTCTAATAGATCTATCCCTGTATCAATATCATTGACACCTTGAAGATTAGCGGACATATGCATATCGGTAATTATGTATGTTTCCAAGTGCTCGATTCTTTTAGCAAGTTGGTAAGAATAAGACGTGTTTGGTATTGTAGTTTGCTTACAACCACAGGAAGAGGCGATATGTGGCTGAGCTTTTATCGTATATACTGGTAAGATTGATTCTCCGTGCAACGAATTGATAATTTGTTCTACCGCTGTTTGTCCTATTTCTTCAATTGGAAATGTCAGAGAAGTTAAAGTAGGAGAAGTATTCTGCCCGTACTCTAAAGTATCACATCCTGTGACTGAAATATCATTTGGCACTGACAGACCACGAGATTTTAATTCATTGATTAAAAGGATTGCAATGGTATCGTTGTAACATACAACTGCCTCTGGTTGATGTTCCTGAGACAATAGAAAAGTTACGGCATTTTGAATGGACTCACTTGAACCATTGCAGCTAGCAACATCATGCTCATGTATCGTTAAGTTAGCATTTTGCATTCCTTGACGATAAGCAGCCAGACGTTTTTCGTTAAAATCAGAATATGTAGTATCACCAAGATAGCAGATGTGTTTTTGGCGGTGGTCTTTTGCTAAGTGTTCAACAAGCTTTTCAATCGGCTTATTGTTTTCTAATTCAATTCTTGGGAAAATAGAATCGGTCTGATCGATTGCTATAATTGGACAAGTAAAACGAGTCTGTAATAACTCTTTTAGTTTTTCTGCAAGTAAAGGCAATCGATAAGTACTAGATGCCAAGATGATTCCAGTATAGTTTTCTGGTTTTGGAATAGCTAAGATGCTCTGTTCACCAATTCCGTATTCACCCAGATTTTCTCCATCGTTGGAGGTAAAGATTTCAGTTAACATTCCATATTCTTTTGCTTTGTTTATGATACCATGACATAATTTTTGTTGGTAGTCACCATAAATATGTGATACAAAAACTCCGATTTTTTTTGCATAATACATGCAATCCCTCCCGCGAAGATGTGTATATTCAATACTTCTATTGTACATGCAAACATGCATAAATGCAAGTAATGTTACCTATTTGGAGTTGTGTAGACTATGAGAATCATAGCTTATAGGAAGTGTACCCATATATCGGGGTAAAATTGATGAGACGACAAAAACGTCAGGTAAGTAAATATCCATTCTGATCTTTGATTAATCATTGTGGAGTATGCTAAAGCATGTAACTGTATCTGCGATAAGACTTGCTTGGATGGGTATAATATGCTAAGATGAGGTCAAGATAATCAATAAATTGAGAAAAAGAAAATTGGAGATATAGAATGCTAGATGTATGTTTACTAGGAACAAGTGGTACGATGCCATTGCCAGGCAGATGGTTGACAGCTTGTATGACAAGATTAAATGGGAGCAGTCTATTGATTGATTGCGGTGAAGGTACTCAGGTTGCAATTAGACAGAAAGGATGGAGCTTTCATCCGATTGATGTCATATGTTTTACTCATTATCATGGGGATCATATTAGTGGATTACCTGGTCTTTTACTATCGATGGGGAATGCAGATCGAAAAGAGCCTGTGACCTTAATTGGACCTAAAGGACTAGAACGAGTAGTGTCAGCTTTACGAGTGATTGCACCGGAATTACCATTTGAGCTTAAGTTTATAGAGTTAACACAATTAAGTGAGAGACTTGAAATAAATGATTATATCATAGAAGCATTCCGAGTGAACCATAATGTAATTTGTTATGGATATAGTATTATGGTGAAGCGAACTGGACGATTTATTCCAGAGAAAGCAATGGAAAATGATGTTCCAAAGATGTACTGGAATCGTTTGCAAAAGGGAATGAGTATTGAAGAGAATGGTCGTTTATTTACACCGGATATGATTCTAGGACCAGAACGTAAGGGGATTAAGCTTACCTATTGTACAGATTCTAGACCAGTTCCAGTCATAGCAGAAAAAGCGATGGGCGCGGATTTATTTATATGTGAAGGCATGTATGGGGAAAAGGAAAAGCAAGCAAATGCAAACGAGAATAAGCATATGACCTTTTATGAGGCAGCAAAGCTTGCGAAGGAAGCAAATGTTTCACAATTATGGTTGACTCATTATAGCCCTTCCCTCGTAAGACCAGAAGAGTATATGAAAGAGACGAAAGCAATCTTTAGTCGGACAAAAGCAGGAAAGGATGGAAAGAGCACTACATTGGAATTCGATAAAAACGAATAAGAAAGGGGGCATAAAGCATGACTAAATCTAAAAAAAGTACTGTAAAAACAGTTACGATTATGATAGTACTAGCAGGGATTATTTTTTGTGCCTTTATGTATTTTATGAATCAAGAGGATGTAGGAGAATCCGTTTCGGGAACGGATCAAACTGAGGTTCAAAAGCTGTTAGCAAAAGATTTTAGCAAGGAATATCCCCCAACAGCTAGAGAAGTCATGAAACGATATGCAAGAATCCTTAAATGTATCTATAGTGGGGAAGTTACAACAGAAGAAGTAGCTCAGTTGGGAGAATTAATATTAGGTTTATATTCCGAAGAGTTGTTAGCTGTTAATCCTTATGATAGTTATATAAAAGAATTGCAAAACGAGGTTGAAGAATACTCGCAGGCTAATCGAGTTGTGATAAGCTACATGGTTGATTCAGGTAATAATACCGTTACTTGGACAAAGGATGGTGTTGACTATTCTAGAATTCTTGCTACTTTTACTACACAAGAAGATACTATTTTTAATAAAAGCAGTGAAGAGTTTGTTCTGAAATTGGATGAAGAGGGGCGCTGGAAGATAGTAGGCTGGCGTATTGTTGATAAGGAAGATTTGTAAAGAGGACAGAAAGAGTGTGACATGAATGGGAAAAGATATTAATATTTTAGCAATTGAATCATCATGTGATGAAACAGCAGCTTCCGTAGTGAAAAATGGTAGAGAAGTATTGTCTAATGTGATTTCATCACAAATTTCCTTGCATACATTGTATGGTGGTGTAGTGCCTGAAATTGCTTCACGTAAACATATCGAAAAGATTAATCAAGTAATTGAGGAAGCATTACACGAAGCTAACATGAGCCTAAAGGATTTAGATGCAGTAGCAGTGACTTATGGCCCTGGTTTAGTAGGTGCATTGTTAGTAGGAGTTGCAGAAGCGAAGGCAATTGCTTATGCGGCAAAGCTTCCACTAGTTGGAGTACATCATATCGAAGGACATGTTTCAGCAAACTATATTGAGAATAAAGAATTAGAACCACCGTTCTTATGTCTAATCGTATCGGGTGGGCATACACATCTTGTACTTGTAAAAGAGTACGGTGAGTATGAGATCATAGGGCGTACTCATGATGATGCAGCAGGTGAAGCTTATGATAAGGTTGCACGTGCCATTGGACTTGGATATCCAGGTGGACCTAAAATCGATAAATTAGCCAAAGAGGGAAATCCACAGGCCATTGCATTTCCACGCGCCCAAATTGAAGGAAGACCTTTTGATTTTAGCTTTAGTGGTGTAAAATCAGCAGTTCTGAATCATCTGAATTCTTGTGCGATGAAAATGGAAGAAGTAAATAAGGCAGATATAGCAGCTTCATTTCAACAAGCAATTGTAGATGTACTTGTATCAAGAACAATATCGGCAGCGAAGGAATATGGAATGAAACAGGTTGCAATAGCTGGAGGAGTTGCCTCGAATTCAGCTTTACGTAATGCTATGCAAACTGCATGTAAAAAGGAAAACATCTCTTTTTATTCTCCGTCACCAGCATTTTGTACGGACAATGCAGCTATGATCGGGGTGGCTGCTTATTATGAATTTATTAAAGGGAATACAAGTGGTTTAGATCTCAATGCTGTGCCAAATCTTAAGATAGGACAGAGGTAGTTGGAGGAGAATATGAGTAAGTCGACAGCAATTATACTTGCAGCGGGCCAGGGAAAGAGAATGAAAAGTCATATTGCAAAGCAGTATCTGCTTCTGAATAAGAAGCCGGTACTGTTTTATGCTATACAGGCATTTGAAGAAAGTCAGGTAGATGAAATCGTATTAGTTGTACCAGAAGGGGAGCAGCAATACGTAATGCAGACCATATTAGAACCTCACTCCTTTCAAAAGGTGAAGCAAATTGTTGTAGGAGGAAAAGAAAGATTTGATTCTGTATATCTGGGATTAACTGCAATAGAGGGAACTGACTATGTTCTTATTCATGATGGAGCAAGACCTTTGATTACAAAAGCAGTGATCAATCAGACACTTCAAACGGTTCGTGATGTAAAGGCTTGTGTGGTAGGAGTACCTGTAAAGGATACGATAAAGATCGTAGATAAAGACGGAAAAGTGATTGATACACCTCAAAGGGAATGTGTTTGGTCCATACAGACACCTCAAGCCTTTTCTTATGAGCTCATATACGATGCATACAAGAAATTCATGCAATTAAGTGAGAAGATGGCTACGGACGATGCAATGGTTCTTGAGCAGATGAATTCCTTCCCAATCAAAACGGTTCACGGAAGTTATGAGAATATAAAGATAACAACACCAGAGGATATCGTAATAGCGGAGTCGATATTAAAGTCTAGGATTGAATGCTAAAAATGAGCGAAAGCATTATATAGAAGGAGTTAGAGCAAAGCTAAGTATGCTTTGTTTTAAGTAATGTAAAGGAGATAGAAGCAAGGCTGGGTGTCATAAGCTTTAGAGTAATGCAAAGGAAGAGAAAGAATCAAAGCAGAGTGTGATGAGTTTTAAAGTGATGCAATGGAAAGAAGCAAAGTTGGATATTATATGTTTTATAGTAATGCAAGTTAAGAGACAGAAGATAAGTTGGAATAGATGGTATTGCAGCGGTGAAAAAAATGAGATAGAAACATCCTAGATAAAGATGTGATCTAAAACAAAGAATTATAGTAAGGAAAGTGTAGAAATAAGAGCTGAAAGCATAATATATAGCTCATTGGAATTGGATAAAATTACAAGCGGTTTTCGCTAAAAAAACTGTTCAAAAGTGCTTGACATGTTCTTTTTTCTATGATAAACTAATCAAGCGTTATCCGGAGAGTTGCCCGAGCGGTTTAAGGGGCTGGTCTTGAAAACCAGTGATTCCGAAAGGAACCGTGGGTTCGAATCCCACATTCTCCGTTCAAACAATTCTTTGTTTGAGGTTAATTTATAACCACATAAAAAGCTTTGCAAAGTAATATTCAGACAAGAATATTATGGAGCGAATGAATATGTTGATTGAGTTGATCAACCGTGGAGAAATACCCAAGCGGCTGAAGGGGCTCCCCTGGAAAGGGAGTAGGTCGTTAATAGCGGCGCGAGGGTTCAAATCCCTCTTTCTCCGTCCTTCTTATTTAGGTGAATCGATAAGAATTACCATAAAAAAGAAGTGGACATCTAATTGAAGATATGATAAGATGTTAAAGCTGTTAATTTTCTTAATTGAATATACAATTAAGAAAAAAGATAAAAAAATCAAAACAATGCTTGACAACAGAGAGTGAACATGATAAAATGTACAAGCTGTATGAAAAGTATAAACAAAACAAAAAGTTTTGAAGAATTTAAAAAAACCACTTGACACAAGCTTGGAAAAATGATAAAATAATCAAGCTGTGACAAGAAAAAAACAGCAAATAAGTACTTTGAAAACTGAACAGTGAAACAACCTTGAAATTCGTTGAGTTTCAAACAAATGCAAATTTGGTTGGAACAAAAATAAATAGAACAGTGTAAGGTCGAAAGATCGGACACAACCCTATAACAGTAAACGGAACAAGATGACAAATTGCTAATAACTTAGTAAAAAAAAGTCAGCTAAGTTCTGAAAAAGATGAAACATCAAAAAGGAACCCAATCGACGTAGTCGATTGGTAGCGGTTTTTTATAAACCAAAAAACCTTAATTTGAGAGTTTGATCCTGGCTCAGGATG
>JAEZKD010000044.1 GCA_023415655.1 Bacillota bacterium
GTGCTATTGCTAAGGGATATATTGCAGATAAAGTGAAAGATTTTCTCTTAGATAAAGGGGTAAAAAGTGCTATGATTAATCTGGGTGGTAATGTGCTGTGCGTAGGTCAAAAACCTGATGGTTCAGCATTTAACATCGGTATTCAAAAGCCTTTTGCCGACCGTAATGAAACTGTTGCTGTTATGGAACTTAAAGATATGTCTGTCGTATCCTCAGGTATATACGAGCGATCCTTTACCATAGACGGTAAATTCTATCATCATATATTAAATTCAAAAACTGGCTATCCAACAGACAACAATCTGATTGCAGTAACGATTGTAAGTAAAGAATCCGTTGTAGGAGACGGTCTCAGTACCTCAGTATTTGCACTAGGACTTGAAAAAGGCATGGAACTTATTAACTCTTTAGATGGAGTATATGCGGTATTTATTACAGATGATTACCAAATGCACTACTCTGATGGCTTTAAAGAACACATCACCATTCGTGATGCAGCACAATAATATATTTTATTAAGAAGGGGGCTGTAAAAAAACAGCTCTAACGAAATGCCACAGCGACATCAGTTGATGTTGCTGTGGCATTTCTAGTCTTTTCTAGACTTTTCTTCTAAAAAACGGTTCACTTAATAAACCTGTGCAATCACAGGCTAACTAACTACCACTATTGGTCTGAATCTCATGCTATTAACTGTATTCGTTTCTTTTTATTGTGATATTTGTAAAGGTTGTAACCACAAGAAATTAAGCTAAATTCTAAAATTACAGCTTTTTCACCTCTTCGAAAGAGTCTTTTGTAAGATCTGTCCCACTTCATCACTCCAAATGTCCCTTCCGCCTGAATACTTCTGTTCATACATAACAATGCTCCATGTACGGATTCGAGATTCGTAATGACCTCTTGGTGAAATGATGTTAGTTCACGGTTTATCTGTATCCTTCGGTTTCCGGATGTTCTCTTGCAACATTCTGCTTTATATAGACATCCTTCGCAGTTCTCACATTCATAGATTTCTTCTGTTCGACCATATTTGTTTCCACGCACAGGTTTCTCATATTTATAGTTGAACTTTTTGCCGTTAGGACATAGGAGATTCCCTTGTGAGTCTCTTTTGAAATTCACTGCACGATACGGATTATTATGATATGTTTCGCTCTTTGTTTCTTTTTCAAACATAGTAAATTTCATGAACTTCTCCATACCATGTTCCTCGCAGTAAAGGTAATTATTATAGGAACCATATCCAGCATCTGCAACTGGATATTTGGGGTAATGACCATAGGTATCATTGAATTTTTCCATTAGTGGAACAAAGCACTCCATGTCAGAGGCATATGGCTTTGCATCTATAACAGCTATATATTCATCGCATATGGCAACCTGCATGTTGTATGCTGGAAGAAGCTGATCATTTCCCATATAGTCTCTCTTAATCCGCATAAAGGTTGCATCAGGATCTGTTTTAGCGTAACTGTTTCTGCTTTCTCCACATATCTCTATGTGTTTTGCGTATGTCTTTAATCGTTCCAAATACCCTTGCAATTCCTGGTATTGCTTCTGATATAGGCTTTTCCGGTGGCCTATCCCAGATACAAACTTTGAAACATCAAGATTCGTTGCCTGACGATAGTGCTCAAGCAGTGTTTCTACATAATCTATCCCACAATTTTCACGCTTTTCTAGTCTTATTTGCTGAAAGTTAAGTACGTCTGAATTCATTGCATCTATTAGTAGCGAAATTTTTTCAAACACCTTGTCACGGTTCTTGATACAAGACTTTTTCCATACCCAGGTGTAACGATTTGCGTTGGCTTCTATCTTGGTCCCATCAATGTAAGTGTGGTCCAAATCTACATGATCAGCTTCAAATATGTAATTATTAATATCGCTAAATATCTGTTCAATTGATGTACTAAGTTCATTTCGGATAAAGTTGCCGAAAGTGGCAAAGGACGGAGCTTTCATATCATCAAGAAGATACATGTATCGGATATCAGTTCGGCATAGTTTTTCGATTTCTCGTAATGAGCTGATTCCATGCTCCATGAATGCAAACAGTATTACCTTTAATAACTTCTGTGCATCACATCTTGGGCGACCTGTTTTGCAGCCTTTCTCTGCAAAGTATGGTGTTAGGTCAATGTGATCCATTACGTCACAAAAGGTGTACACTGGATCAGAAATATCTATAAGTTTTTCTAAATCCAGTGGTAATTTTAACTGTCTTAGTGTAGAATAATTGTTAGTGTAATTGGTTAGTCGCATAACTAATTATACCAAAAAATCGCTGTAAGCTCTATGCTTACAGCGATTTTTCTGTTAGGGGAGTTTTTTTACAGCCTCCTTTCTATTTTCTTGTAGCAGGTTCAACAGGAACCAGTTCGTAAGAAATTGTTATATCCTCATATTTAAATTCCTTCTCAAAATTATCAAGAATTCTTTCAATCACCATCTTTCCCATATCATAGGTGGCAGTAGGAAGGATAATCATAAATTGGGAAGGACTATATCTGCAGAAACAATCGCCTATTCTCAGACTGTTGGTAATGGATTCTTTTAAAGCTCTCATCTGACCTTCCATATCCTGTTCGTTGATAAAATCCTTCTCCTTATTATTCATATTTAAAAGACATAGGTAAACCATCTTACCGGTTCTTACCATGCTCCTTGCTTCCAACTGATATATGTTCTTGAATACCACATATTCACAGAAATAGGCCCCATTAGTAACGGAATTTTCCTTAAGAAGTTCATTGATACTTCGAAGGTTACGTTTCTTTTCAACCTTATCCTCCACAATATCTACATATAAATCCAGGATTCTCTCAGATGGAGGAACCCCTAGAATACTGTAATAGGATTCTACAATATATTCATAATGAGTAAGGGCTTCTTTACGACGGTCTAATCGAATCAGGGCAATTAAATAATAATAATGAAGATCTTCATTAAACTCCTCATTGTACAGATCCTTAACACAAAGTCTGAGGATACTCTTATAGTCTTTCATCTTGTCCCAGTACCATAAAACATGATTCACTGCATTTAAGTACAGATTACGATACCAGCGCTGCAAGTTTACCACCCATTTTACG
>JAEZKD010000061.1 GCA_023415655.1 Bacillota bacterium
AAAGCAATTGCAGAAGCTGAAGCTTACCCAGGACCATCCATCATCATCGCATATGCTCCATGTATCGCTCATGGTATCAAGGGTGGATTAAAGGGTGCTCAGACAGAAGAAAAACGTGCAGTTGAAGCAGGTTACTGGCACTTATTCCGTTACAACCCAGCATTAAGAGAAGAAGGAAAGAATCCATTTATCTTAGATTCTAAAGCTCCTAAGGCTGATTATCAGGAATTCTTACAGAGTGAGGTTCGTTATAACCGTCTTGCAAGAACAAATCCTGAAAGAGCAGCTGAACTCTTTGCTAAGGCTGAAAAGGATGCAAAAGCTAAGTATGAAAAGCTTGTAAAAATGGCTGAATAAATAATATACAAAACTAAGAAGGAGTTTCGATTACGAAACTCCTTCTTTTTTTCCTCTATTCCAATTCTAACACGTATCTTGCATAATCCACATACAAATTAGTTGCAATTAAGAGCGCTTGTTCGTCTATGTCATAGTTATTTGCATGCTGTGCCGCTAATGTGTCTGGAAGCTTTTCATTCCCAGTTCCAATATAAGCATACATCCCTTTTGCTTTGTATAAAAATTCTGCAAAATCATCACCGCCAAGCGATGGTTCTCTTTTCACAATGTGATTATCTCCCACAATCTTTGATGCAATCTCTTTGACTTCATCACATACCATAGCATCATTTATTAGTGGTGAAGTAAAATCTTCAAAATGAACTTCAGCCCTTGCATTGTAGGTGGACGCAATTCCTGTCACAAGATCAATGATCCACTGTTTTGTTTTCTCTCGTGTCTCTTTCGAAAAGCAACGAATCGTTCCTTCGATTTCAGCTTCATTGGCTACTATGTTATATGCACTACCAGCGGTCAGCTTCCCAAGTCCTACAAGCACAGTTTCTAGTGGATTTGATAAGCGACTCACAATGCTTTGTAGGGTATTCACAACCTGGCTTGCTATATAGAGGGCATCAATGCCAAACTGCGGTGTAGAAACATGTGCACTTTTACCATAGATGTTGATTTTGACATGATCCACTGAAGCATTGACTGCACCTGAACTAATTGCAATATCTCCAATCCTTACATTAGAAGCAACATGCAGCCCAAAGACTCTCTTCGCATCTTGGATGAGCCCTTCCTTTAAGAACAATCGTGCTCCTTGACCAAACTCTTCTCCTTGTTGAAAGACAAATCCAATCTCTCCTTTTATCTGCTCTCTTTGACTTGCTAACAGCTTGGCTGCACCAAGTAAGGAGGCGGTATGAGCATCATGCCCACAAGCATGCATTACTCCAGGATTCTTAGACGCATAGCTACAGGTTTTTACATCGGTAATACGCAATGCATCAATATCTGCACGAAGGATAACCTTATGACCTGCTTCTTTCCCTCGAAGAAGCCCATAGACCCCAGTCTCTCCCACTCTACGATGTTCGATTCCAAATCGATCTAATTCCTGCTCTATGGTCTTGGCTGTTTCATATTCCTCCATACTCACTTCTGGATGCTCATGAAAATAACGTCTCATTTGTATCAAATATTCTTTTTCTTGTTGTACCTTTGGATCAATTGTCATCGTATTCCCCCTTACTTCCAAGCTGGTAGATAAGCACCTTTGAATGCTTCTTTGATTACATCAGCAACCTCGTCGCTCTGATAAGCTTCTACAATTCTTTGATAAACCTCATTATCTTTATCCTCTGTACGTGCAACGATGATATTGATGTAAGGGTTATCACTTCCTTCTGCCACAGTTTCTAAGTAAATCGCATCGGTCTCTGGAACTAAACCATTGTCAACCGCATGACCACCATTGATAATAGCTGCTGCCACATCTGGTAACAAACTTGGTGTGTTCGCTGCTTCTACTTCGTAAATTTCTAACTTCAATGGATTGGAGGTAATATCTGCAACGGTCGGTAAGTAGCCTGCAGCTGGATCCACAGTAAGTAACCCCGCTGCTTCTAATAGTTTTAGAGCTCTACCACCATTGGTAGCATCCGAAGGAATAGCAATCTTATCATTTTCTTTGATCTGTGCAACCTCTGTCACCTGTTTGGAATACAATCCTAATGGTGCAATAATCGTTTCACCAATTGCTGTTAGCTCTAAGTTACTTTCTTTGATTTGATTGTCCAAAAATGCATAATGTTGAAACGCATTTAACTCAATCTCACCATCCGCCAATGCTTGATTAGGTAAGGAATAATCTGCAAACTTTACTAGTTCAATTTCAATTCCCTCTTCTTTTAATTGCTTTGCTATGTAATCCCACTGTTCATTATTCTCTCCTACAACACCTATTTTGACATAAGTGGTATTATCTGTTAATTTATCTGAGGCACCACTAGTTTTTGCTTCTTTTGCGCATCCTGTAAGCCCTACAATTACTGTTACAGCCACTGCTGCTAAAATATAATTCTTAAATTTTCTCATATTATTATCCTCCTAATTGCTAATCCTTGATTCTATCGTTTCTACAAATAACTCATACTTTTATATTAATTACCTATTCTAGTAAACATATCATCTAATTAAATCTAATGTGTACTCTTTCTTATGATCCAATTCCCAATCAGCTGAATGATCATGACAAGTAAAAGTAAGACAAGGACCGTCACATACGTCACATCAATTTGATTCCGTTGATGTCCATAACGGATGGCGAAGTCACCAAGTCCACCACCACCAACGGCTCCAGCCATTGCAGTAAGTCCAATTAAGCTAATCATCGTAATAGTTGTTACTCGCGTCAGTGCAGGAATGCTCTCCTTTAGATAAACACGAAAGATAATTCCACCCGTTGATGTTCCCATAGCCTGCGCTGCTTCTACTAAGCCTTTATCCACCTCAGACAGTGCAGACTCTACTTGTCGTGCAAAGAACGGTACGGTTCCAGCAATCAATGGAAGTATCGCCCCTTTGGTTCCAATCGCACTTCCCATCACAAGCCTTGTTAACGGAATCATACTTGCAAGCAGAATAATAAATGGGATCGAACGAACTACATTGATAATTTTATCAAGAATTCCGTATAGCAACCTATTCTGTCGAATACCTCCTGACCTAGATAAAATTAAAAGGATTCCTAAGCCCAAGCCAAGTACAAAGGCAATCGACATTGATACCAAGGTCATATAAATCGTTTCTTTGGTTGATTCAATTAATTCCGGTATTTTATTGGTTACATTAGGCAGTAACTTGTTTAGAAAAGCTTCCATCCTTAAGCACCTCCACTCCTATATTTTTTTCTCTCAGATAATTGATTGCTGAGTCGATGTTATTCTTCTCACCACTGATGATAATAATGGTTCCACCTAGTGGAGCATCCTTGATGATCTCTATGCTTGCAAAGATAATATTGCAATCTACCATATATTTTCTAGAAATAAGAGAAATCAATGGTTCACTCGTTGTCATCTCGTTATAGGAAAGCTTTAATATTTTCTCATCCTTCTCTAACTGTGTGATTGAGGCATCCGATTCAATGAGGTCATTAACTCTTGTTAGTATGGAGGTAGTCTGAATAAAATTCTTTGTCACCTGTTCTCTTGGTTGTGAAAATACATAAAATACCTCACCCTCCTCTACGACTTTCCCATGCTCCATAACAGCAACTTTATCACATACTTCCTTGATTACTGCCATCTCATGTGTGATAATCACAATGGTAATTCCAAGTTTTTGATTCAATTCACGTAATAGCTTTAGAATGGACTGAGTCGTCTGAGGATCTAAAGCGCTGGTTGCTTCATCGCACAGCAACACCTTAGGATCTGTGGCTAAAGCTCTTGCAATGGCAACTCTTTGCTTCTGCCCTCCTGATAGCTGTGATGGATAGGTATCTGCCTTATCGCTTAATCCAACAAGCTCTAATAGCTTGATCACCTTTTCTTCTCTTTCTGACTTACTTAATCCTTTTCCCTTTAAAGGATACATCACATTCTGTTTGACTGTCCTAGAACGAAACAAATTAAAATGCTGAAAGATCATACCAATATTCTTTCGAACATGTCGCAATTGAGTATCTGATAGGGTGGTTAATTCCTGTCCATTTACCATTACACTCCCGGATGTTGGACGTTCCAATAAGTTGATACATCGTACTAAGGTGGATTTTCCTGCACCGCTAAATCCGATGATTCCATATACTTCGCCTTCCCTAATAGTAAGACTCACCTTGTTCACCGCAGTAACTACTCCCTGTTTGGTTATAAACTCTTTTGTTACATCTTGTAATTCAATCATAATTCCCTCCTTATACATAATCATTAGCAACAGAATCATCCTTTTCGTTTCGTAAGCAACATCTTCCCAATCGCAAGAAGCGATTTACCGTCGCAGTGCGATCCTTTGCCCAAACCCAGTTTCCTCGCATAAATTAAAAAAAGCAGCCACACAAAGTGACTGCCTTCTATCACGGATGATATAAAGATGCCGAAAAAAAGTTATGAATCTACTTCATTCTCAACTTAAATTAGAATCCGATGATAAGCCTTCTACCTTTGCATGCAAAATAAGATCTGCAATTTTCATCATATCGCACATTGTGCTGCACATGTAATTGCACATCATAGACTGCATGTTCATCATAGAAAAGCTGTTTCTCATCTTCTTATTCTCCTTTATTTTCCTATTAACTCGCTATGAATTTATGTGTTTACTATAATACATAATATTTTCCTTGTCAACCAATAATTACATTTTTTATTTAAAAAAGTTCTAACTGATCTCCAGTTTTTAGATAGGTTAATTGCTCCTTCATATATTCCTTTAAGATTTGATAGGCTGGATCACCAGTACAATGACAGGTATAAACTTTATGTACACCAAGCTCTAATATACGATGCGCCAGGGCTTCAATCTTATCCTTTGACATGGATAAGGTGGTAGGTCCTCTTAATCCCATGAGATGAAATCCACCAATCAAAGCTGCAATTTGCTTGTTTGGTAACACTGCTTTTACTTCTTCTATAATATGATCTACTCCTGCATGGCAACAGGAGTTTAAAATCACAAGACCATCCTCACCTTCAAAAACTAGACTCTGTTCATGTAATAAATCATCTGGAACCAAGTGATGATTTACCTTACGATAAAAATGATCCTTCTTTGCTTTTAGCGCTAATCCTTTGGTTGAATGGCGAATTAGCCAAACACCAGGTGCAATTTCCATACTCTTCTCTAAATAATGAAATCGTTCTGGGTATCTCACTAGCAAGTCTTTTGGCATTCCTATGTAGGATTTAAAGCATAAAACCTTGAAATAGCACTCTTGTTGAGCTTCCTTTTGGAGATATACCTTTGCTTTCTGATTGATTGAAAAGAATGCCTGAAAACCGCTCGAATGATCATAATGATTATGAGATAGGATTGCTGCATCCACCTCTGATAACTTAATCTTCAGTTTTTCTGCGTTTTTTGTAAATTGATCCGACGCTCCCGTATCTAATAAATAGTTTTCATTTTGGTAGTTAATATGTATCGACAATCCATGTTCATGGTACAACTCTTCTTCTGACTTATTCTCAATTAGTACTGTTATTTTCATTCTAAAGTAACATCTCCTTTCCTCCCTTACAGGTGTTTTACACCTAGAGCATTTTGATGGCAGTGCAATCTTCCTCTTTTTTAGAGCATTTATGATTCCTCGGAAATCGAAGTTCTTAATGAATATATAAATCTTGAATTGATCGAAATAAAATCCCTATGGATTAAAATCTGTGAACAAAAAAAATCTCTGAATATCATTCAGAGATTAAGAACAGGGCTACAAGGATTCGAACCTTGAGATGCTGGAATCAGAATCCAGTGCCTTACCGTTTGGCGATAGCCCTCTATCAGATTATCATTCGTGACTCGTAAGTGTCAGCCACGAATGATATTATATCTCATTGAAAATGATTTTGCAACCCTTTTTTATTATTTTTTTATTGGTATTTTTTGTTATTATTTTAATAGGTTCACGAAGCTATTCTCAATGGTAATCACGCATTGATATCGTTCATCCACTTCCCTGATTTTGTCTATGACTTGCAACAACAATTCCTGTTCATCCTTCTCTTTATAATGGTGTGGTACCACAAGATCAAAAATCAAATTAATCTGATGTTCTCCATTGACCAATCGAAAGTCATGAATGGTAGCATGTTCTTCTAGGCTTCGAACAATCGATGCAACCTTCACTCTAGTACGATTAACAATCTCATCCGCCATCTCAATTGGGTCCATATGAATCACAAGAAAGATATTTAGCTCTCTTAAGACATCTCGTTCAATACGATCAATTACTTCATGTGCTTCCTCCATCGCAATATCATTAGGAACTTCACAATGTATCGTCGCCATCGTATGCGAAGGTCCATAATTATGAACGATCAGATCATGCGTTCCTACGATGTTCGGATAAGACATCACCTTTTGAGTGATCTTTTGAAAGGTTTCTTTATCTATTGCTTCTCCAAGCAATGGTTCTAGGGTATCTTTTGCAATGTTAAAACCAGAAATTAAGACAAACACAGAAACTGCAGTTCCCATATATCCATCTATTTGTAGCTTAGTAAAATGGCCAATCAGCAATGATACAATGGTTGCTGACGTAATCAAAACATCTCCTAAGGCATCTGCTGCCGTTGCCTTCATCACAGAAGAGGAAATTTTCTTACCCAGACCTTTGTTAAATACCGATAACCAAAGCTTTAGTAGCACCGATAAGAAAAGTATGAGGATTACTATGAAATGAAACTGTGTATCTTCTGGTTGAAGGATTTTAGCAATGGAGCTCTTAAAACAGGATAATCCAACCTGCAAAATTAAAAATGCTACAAACAAAGCTGTAACGTACTCATACCTCCCGTGACCAAAAGGATGTTCTTTGTCTGCAGGACGACTCGCAAGCTTTACCCCGAATAATCCTATCAACGAGGACGCTGAGTCCGATAAGTTGTTAAAGGCATCTGCTGTTACAGAGATACTATTGATTAAAAAACCTATGGTTACCTTAGCAATAAATAAAATGAGGTTGCATACAACACCAACAATACTTGCGAGAACACCATAAGCGGTCCTAACCTTTTTATCTTGATAATTTTCCGAATTTTTAACAAACAAACGAACTAATAATTTAGTCAAAGTCTCCACCTTTTCTCTCTTAAGCTTTTCTTTTATCTATTATAGTCCTACTAATCTCAGTATGCAATATCGCTACAGCGTTTCTACAAATATCGCAAGAAATGAAACAATAAACATAGCTTTGTAATAATAGTATATACTTTATTTCATCCATCATTAGAAAACACTTTATTTTTTTCCATAATTGATATATAATGAGAATTAATAGTTTTACCGGCATATTATTTATGCATTGGTAACGATAATGTTGTGATGGTAGTATATCTGCTATAACAACGTATATAATGATAAATGATATGAAAGGAGTTTACAATGAAAAAATTCTTTAAATTCATAGCAGGCGTTGCATCTGTTGCTGCACTTGCATGTGGTGCTTACTATTTTTTCAAAAAGTATGTTTGCAAAGAGACTGCAGATGAGGATTTTGATGACTTCGATGACGATTTAGATGATTACGATACTACTGATAGTACTGATTCCTCCTCTGACAGCCGTGAATATGTATCTATTAATATCACTTCTGATCAAGATGATACCAAAGCATCCGAAGCAACTAGCGATGCTCCAACGGAAGAATCTACAATTCAAGAACCATAAGATATCATAAAGAGGCTGCTAATACAACAGCCTCTTTTCTCTTTCTCTATTTACTTTCATTAATGATTAATTGTAAGCTTTCACGAAATAACTTCATATCCTTAACTTCATAAACAACATCTTGACTCTTTCCATCATGCCCATAAACATTCACAGCCACCTGTTGATTATTACCGATTCGATATAGAATCGCACTACTATCTTCCATCGAAAGAATCATGTAAGAATCCCAGGCATCCGTTGCTTCTTCTGAGGTAAGATGCATCTGTTCTGAGCTAAATAGCTCTAATAAAGATTGCACCTTTGCTTCCTCATCTACCTTCTGATATACTAAAATCTGCTCCTTTTTTGCTCCCATTGCAGTTGCATCCTCATAGGCTGTAACGCTCATTCCTGTGATTTCTTGTATCTTACCAGTATCAGATGTAATGCTTTCTTTTGATTCAGATTCATTGGTTGCAGTAAGTGCGGAACTTGGGTCCTCCAAAGCTTCTCCCTTTGCAGTTGCATTCTCTTGACCTAACAAAGAATGGTCAGAGTTCACGGTAGGACTTTCTTCTTGCATACTATCTTTTACAATAGTATCTTCCGCTGCAGTCGTATATCTTTGTTCCGATTCCTCATTGGCACTCTCGACTGTCGCTTCTGCCATCTGGTTCATATTCCCCTCACTGCTATTGCTGCTACTTTGCCCAAAGAATAATACCTTCGTCCCTATCACGAGTACAAAACAAGCTGCGATAGCGGAAGCTAGAACTGTTATCCATCTTCTTGTACGCTTTTGATTTAATAAAGAGACTTTTGTAGCTTCTTTTGTATACTTTCCCTGTTCTAAACTACTATCATGCAATCTTGTTTCAAGTTTGCCCTTTTCCTTTGCTAATTCCAATGTTCTTGCTATTAACTCTTCACTGACCTTAATGTCTTGTAACTCTTCTTTTAACTGATTCGTTACTCGAAGCAAATACTCATCGGATGCATCGTTCATAAAATCATCGTTCATTTGTTTCATACAAAAGCCTCCTTTCCATAATTTCTTTAAGCTTTTCTTTTGCTCTATTTAATCGGCTCTTAATAGTTCCGATTGGTAAATTTAAGATCTTTGCGGATTGTTCCATACTAAGTTCTTGAAAATATACACACAGAATTACATCCTTGTAGTGCTCTGGTAATTCCATAATTGCTTCCTTGACCCCTTTGATTGTCTCCTCTCTTTCTAATTGAGAGAAATCCTCCTCAGACGATAGGTTCTCCTCAACGAATTCCTCCATTGGAACTGTGTGCCTATGATACGCACTTTTAAGATAATCTTTGCATGTGTTAATTGTAATTCGAATCAACCAGGTTTTAATCGTGCTATTCCCCTGAAACGTATGTAAGTGATTATTTACCTTGATAAATACTTCCTGGAAGATATCCTCTGCCGTATGCATATCCTTCACATACATATAAGCAGTTCTCAATACATCGTTACCATATGTGCGCATCAGACTTTCCAAATCGTAGCCTGCTGCTGATTCCATTTTTGTTCCCCCTATACTATATTTTTGTAGTTGTACAGCTACAAATCTAACCTATAGTATATCATACTTCTAAACAATAGACGATAAGAGAATCAAAATAGTTCCAAATAAAAAGGACTGTTGCATGATTGGGTCTTAGCACCTTATCCTATCCATAGCTGATCCCCACATAGTTAAGTGACCAATTATGATATATGATATGAAACCAAGTCAAATCATGCCACAGCCATAAAAAAGCTTACTTTTATTCTTTACCAAATTCCGATAAAATAAGTCCCTTGTTACGATCCTTGACCGTATTGATACTCCATGCGTGAGTAAATAATAATAACGGTCTTCCCTTCATATCTTTTACCCTCTTCGTGTCCGAGGTTACACTCAAGGAAGTAACATCAACATCTTTATTCTCAATCCAGCGAATGTGCTCATATGGGAGCGGCTCCATACGGATTTCCACATTGTATTCTGATTCCAAGCGGTATTTTAGAACATCAAACTGTAGAACACCTACAACTCCAACGATGATTTCTTCCATTCCAGTATTGAACTCTTGGAATATCTGAATTGCACCTTCTTGTGCAATCTGTGTAATTCCCTTAATAAACTGCTTTCTCTTCATCGTATCTACCTGACGAATCCTTGCAAAGTGTTCTGGTGCAAAGGTAGGAATTCCTTCGTATTCAAACTTCTCACCTGGCATACAGATTGTATCACCAATGGAAAAGATACCTGGGTCGAAGACACCAATAATATCTCCTGCATATGCTTCCTCTAAAATTTTTCTTTCCTGTGCCATTAATTGCTGTGGCTGTGAGAGACGAAGTTTTTTATTGCCTTGCACATGATAAACTTCTTCTCCTGCATCAAACTTACCAGAACAAATTCTCATAAATGCGATACGGTCGCGGTGAGCTTTGTTCATATTCGCTTGAATTTTAAATACAAAAGCGGAAAAATCATTCTTTAATGGATCGATGATCCCATTATTAGAGGAACGTGGAAGTGGTGATGAGGTCATTGCTAAAAAGTGCTTTAAGAAGGTTTCTACTCCAAAGTTGGTTAATGCTGACCCAAAGAAGACAGGTGTTAATTCGCCGTTACTAACCTCTTCTAACGAGAATTCAGCACTTGCACCATCTAGTAACTCAATTTCTTCAGATAAAAGGTCATGACTTTCTTTTCCAATTAAGTCATCAAGTGTCGGATCTCCAATTTCAGCTTCTACTGTTTCTACTTCCTTCATACCGTTGTTCGCTGCAAAGAATCGACTTATCGTCTTTGTATTACGGTCATAAACGCCTTTGAATCCTTTTCCTGAACCAATTGGCCAGTTCACAGGACAAGTTCGAATACCTAGCACTGTTTCAATGTCATCGAGAAGCTCAAAGGTATCCTTCGCTTCACGGTCCATCTTATTAATAAAGGTAAAGATCGGAATGTGTCTCATCACACAAACCTTAAATAATTTCTTTGTTTGATTTTCAACACCCTTGGAAGCATCAATAACCATGACCGCTGAATCAGCAGCCATTAATGTACGGTACGTATCCTCGGAGAAATCCTGATGTCCTGGTGTATCAAGTATATTGATACAGTAATCATCATAATTGAACTGCATAACGGAAGAAGTAACCGAAATACCACGCTCCTTCTCAATTTCCATCCAGTCAGAAACTGCATGCTTCGCGGTCTTCTTACCTTTTACAGACCCCGCAAGGTTAATTGCGCCACCGTACAATAACAATTTCTCTGTTAATGTTGTCTTACCAGCATCCGGGTGAGAAATAATTGCAAACGTTCTTCTCTTTTTAATCTCCTTCGTAATATCCGACACGTTATTGTCCTCCATTGATCTTTATAAAAAGTGTTTCAAAATGAAACTCCTATGTTTGAATCGTATCAAGATGTCAATTCCCTTTATTTTTGAGGTTTTGCATCCTATTAAAACCAATTAATCATATAATAAATCACTCAGCTTTGTCAAGGGCAGAGAAAAAAGAGTTATCCTTAAGCAGAATACTAATCTCTTGTACACCTGCAACATAAGGTGCAATTATGTATGGATTGATATAGAAAACGATATTTCCATCCTGAATATAAAAGTCATAGTCAAAAATCTGTTTAGTCAAAGTATCTTTAGCATCCTCAAAGAACGCATCTGGTTGTTCAAGCACTAAGGTATAAAAAGATTGTGATACTAGGTCTTTTACTTCCTGATTCGTCATATCGAGTATATCTTCTGCGGCTAACTTAAGTCCAGTACGAATATCATAGGTATAAGAGCTTTGTACCGTATTTGGATGGGCACCACCAAAGTCTGTAAAAGAGGTTACCTTTACCGAGATGATGTAATTATCATTATGAGTGACCTCATACATCTGATCTGCAACAAATGGTAACGAGGATAAATCACCATTTTCTTTGATCTGATGATCATAAAAATCCTTTACATAGGTTGAGCCTTCCGTAAAAACCTGTGTAAACTGTGTTTCTGCACGCTTTGATATGTCTTGGTTTATCATATCTACGGTATCTAACTGGTCTACATTCTCAATCTGAGGATAGTAATATTCTGCTAATAGTATGATTTTTTTCCCTGAGTCATTTAATATTTCCTTACGAAGTACATGGGAGGTAAGAATCGATTGCTTTCTAATTTCCTGATTTGTTCCAGTCTGTGGTATTGTCTGCGTTGGTGTGGTCTGTTCACTCTTACATTTGCAATGTTCACAATTCTCGCAATCACCACAATGATCGCAATTCTCGCATTTTCCTTGGTCCGTTTGGTTGGCAGTTTTGTCTTTTCTACAACCAGTCAAAGTGAAGGTAAAAAGCAATAATAGAATTAGGTAACCTAACTTTTTCATAACTACCTCAATCAAGATACTTACCATAAAATATGCCTAAATGTCCGCAAGCATGCAACATTTAGGCATATTGTTTTAATTCTTAAAGTTCTCCAAGACTAAATTTATCATGAACTGCGTTCATCGCTCTTTCTGTATAAGCTTCATCAATCAAAACAGTAACTCGGATTTCAGAAGTGGAAATCATCTTAATATTAACTCCAATATCGTATAGAGCTTCAAACATTCTGGCTGCAACCCCTGGATTGGTCATCATACCAGCACCTACTACAGAAACCTTTGCAACATTTTTTTCCACATCAATATTATCGCATTTTAAAGATGTTTGTCTATGACGTTCTAGAATCTCCACCGCTTCATCTACACAATCCTCTGCAACTGTAAAGCTGATGTCCTTGGTTCCTTCACGGCCCACAGACTGTAAGATAATATCAACATTAATATTATGATTTGCAAGATGATTGAATAGCTTAAATGCTACTCCTGGTTGATCCTGTAATCCAATCACTGCGATACGAGCAGTATTTTTATCACTAGCAACGCCACTAACAAGCATTTTCTCCATTTTAACTTCCTCCTTCACTACTGTCCCCTCTGATGTATTCAGACTTGAACGTACTACAAGCTGTACGCCATATTTCTTTGCCATTTCCACTGAACGGTTATGCAGTACGCCAGCACCTAAGGATGCCAAGTCAAGCATTTCATCGTAGGTAATTTCCTCAAGCTTTCTTGCATTTTTCACATATCTTGGATCTGCTGTATATACACCATCCACATCAGTATAGATTTCGCAAGCATCTGCTTTCAAAGCTGCTGCAAGGGCAACTGCTGTTGTATCTGAGCCCCCTCGTCCAAGAGTTGTGTAATTTTCCATTTTATCAACGCCTTGGAAGCCTGTAATAATAACGATTCTTCTTGCATCTAATTCATTCCTAATACGATTGGTATCGATCTTTCTAATTCTTGCATTCCCATAAGCACTTGTCGTATGCATCTGAACTTGAAATGCATTGAGTGATACCGCTGGAACACCTAAAGAATTCATAGCCATTGCCATGAGTGCAACACTCGTTTGCTCACCTACCGTAAGAAGCATATCCACTTCTCTCTTCGGTGGGTTCGGATTAATGTCTCTTGCTTGTGCCAATAATACATCGGTCATCTTGCCCATAGCAGACAATACAACAACAACGTCGTTTCCCTGCTGATAATCCTCGACGCATCTTTTGGCAACATTAAAAATTCTCTCCTTATCGGCAACGGATGTGCCACCGAACTTCTTCACTATTAACATAGCTGCCTCCTAAATCATGATTATTATTTACAGACAGTGGCAGTGCTATGATCCTCCCTGCGTTGCAACTGTCATAATAACTACTACCTTTCAAAGAGTCGATCAATAAGCTTGTATCCCTCTTTTGTTACATTTCCACTAAGACTTGCTTCTCTTTCATTATAATATTGAAGCGTTCTTCGTTCCATCGTACTATCGTAAAGCAGATATGGAACAGGATTGGAGGTATGAGTACGCAATCGAATTGGTGTTGGATGATCTGGCATGATTAGCATACGGTATTCTGCATTTCTTAGATCCATCTCTTCTTTTACGACACGAATTACCCTTTGATCCAGTAATTCAATGGATTTCACCTTATTTGAAAGGTTTCCCTGATGTCCCATCTCATCCGGTGCTTCCACATGAATGTAAGCAAAGTCATATCCTTCCTCTGTAAGTGCCTTAACAGCTGCCATTGCCTTACCTTCATAGTTTGTATGTAATGTACCATCGGCTCCTTCTACTTCTACTACCTTCATTGAGGCTCCGACAGCGATTCCCTTTAATAAATCAACTGCTGAGATCATCACTCCTTTTTTCCCTGTCTTTTCTTCAAAAGAGGATAGCTTTGGTTTTGTTCCAGCACCCCAAAACCAGATCGAATTTGCTTTATTCAGTCCCTTCTTCGCACGTTCCACATTGATTGGATGCTGGTTTAAGATCTCATAGGATTTGATCATCATATCCTTTAATAGCTTTTCTTTCGGAAGGTATTCCTCAATCATCTTACCAAGGATATCATGAGGTGGCACTAAGTCCACAACCTTACCTTGATCCCATATTAATAAGTGACGGTAACTAGTTCCTACATAAAATTGAAAGAAATCATTTTGTAATTCATGAGCCACTGCCTCTAATAGAACGGCTGCATCCTTGGTTGAAATCTCACTGGAACTATGATCAAGAATTGTTTTTTTCTCATATGGAACATCATCCTCAGAAACGGTCACGATATTACAGCGTATTGCAATATCAGAGGCTTTCATATCCACGCCAATACTGAGTGCCTCTAAAGGAGAGCGACCAGTATAATAAAGCTTCGGATTATACCCTAGAACCGCTAGATTCGCAGTATCACTGCCAGGGCTCATCCCTTCCGGAATGGTATGGCTAAGACCAATTTCAGACTTGGCGGCAAGCTCATCCATCATAGGTGTATTGGCATATTCTAGAGGCGTTTTATCAGAAAGACTGGCAATTGGTTCATCCGCCATTCCATCTCCCAGTACAACAATATACTTCATATCCTTCTATCCTTTCTGGCAAATTAAAATTCAACACGAATTCTATTTTTAATATCTAGGAATGCTTCCTTTTCTTTAAATTCAGCTTCACTTACTGGCTCTGTGATAAACGCGAACTCATCATCAACACCTTGAACCGAAACAACCTGATCAATTGGGAATAGGTTTTGTGCTTTCTCCTGCTGATCCAATGGCACACGTACAAAAAACTTTGTTTCAAGGGTACTAATATCAGCAAGAGCTAGTGGTTTACTACTCCATAAAGTCATTACATTCGTTCCAAGATGCTTTGTCGCATCTACAACATCCGAAACAACAGCAGAAGCGGTAGGCAGTTTACCAGCACCACTACCATAAAACATAACATCACCAAGCATATTCCCCTTAACTAGTATTCCATTAAAGACTCCACTCACATTAAACAGTGGATGCTTTGCTAAGATAAGTTTTGGTGCAACCATAGCATACACTTGATCATTTACTTTTTTACTACTTCCAAACAGCTTAATGCTTGCATCCAATGCCTTTGCATATAGAAAATCCACAGCAGTAATCTTTGTAATCCCTTCCGTATAAATCTGCTCATACTCCACTTGAGAACCATAAGCAAGAGAGGTTAAGATTGCAATCTTACGACAAGCATCATAACCTTCCACATCAGCATCCGGTTTTCGTTCTGCATATCCCAACTCTTGTGCTTGTTTTAATGCAGATGCAAAATCAACACCTTCATCAGCCATCTTAGTCAGAATATAATTGGTAGTTCCATTCAGGATTCCCGTGATTTCTTCAATTTCATCTACCGTAAGCGACTGATTCAAAGGACGAATGATTGGAATTCCTCCACCAACGCTTGCTTCAAATAAGAAATTCACTTTTTTCTGTTTTGCAATCTCAAGTAATTCTGCACCATGCTTTGCAACAAGCTCTTTGTTAGAAGTACAAACACTCTTTCCCTTTAACAAAGCCTCCTTAACAAAGGAGTATGCTGGTTCTACACCACCCATTACCTCAACCACAATCTCAACCTCAGAATCATTAATGATATCTAAATAATCATGTGTTAGTACCTCTTTTACAGGATGTTCTGGAAAATCTCTTAAATCAAGAACATATTTTATGTCAATGGGCTGACCTGCTCGTTTTGCTATGGTATCATAATTCTTCTCAATTACCTCATATACCCCTGAACCTACTGTACCAAAACCTAATACTGCAATTTTCATAATACACCTCGCCGTTTTATTCTCTGCCTAAAATCTTTAGATAATGAATTCCATCCAAAGCTTCTATTGTATCCATCATTTGTGCAACTTCTACTGTTTCAGGTAAAATCTCAATCCCCAAAGTAAGCGATGCAATCCCGCCAATTGGTATTGTTTGATGTATTGTTAAGATATTGGCTCTACTTTTTGCAATTTGATTTAAAACTACAGATAGTAATCCTGGAATGTCATCCATCTGTAACATAAAAGTAATCGTTTTCCCTCGATTGTTCTCGTGAAATGGGAATATATCATCCTTATATTTATAAAAGGAGCTTCTACTAATATCAACTGCTTCGGTTGCTTCCTGAATAGTCATGACACGTTCGGAGTCTAATAGCCTTTTTGCTTCTACCACTTTTAATAGTACCTCTGGTAACGCCTTTTTCTTTACGATGTAGTATTTTTCATCATTCATAATTATCCCCCATATTTATATAAAACCCTTGTGTTTTATATAATTTGTTTGTGCTACAAGTACATGTGTCCGTATTGAAAAGAATATTACCACAATTTATCAGAGATTGCAAGTAATAATTTTCAACGTTTGTATTTTTTATCAGAAGGTTTACAATAAGTAAAAGCTATAGTACGATAACTAAAGAAACAAAAAGGAGGTCAATATGCTATTTATTGCAACTGCTCTCTATCCCGAAGCAAAGCCATTTATCACTGCATTTTCTTTAAAGCAGCTACATGAACATACCAAATTTCAGATATTCACAAATGACTTTATCTGCCTTATCATAACTGGCTCTGGAGCATTACGAGCGAGCATTGCCATCTCATATTTATTTCAACATTGGACTGTTGATCCAAAGGATTTATTACTTAATTTTGGATTGTGTGGTACCACCGATACTAGTACCCCCTTGGGAACTACTTATGTATTTCATCACTTGCATGATTATTCCACTGGTAATGATCTTTATCCAGATATGCTACTGCACTTACCTTATCCCGAAGCAGCACTGGAAACATGCCCACTTGCGGTTGGACCAAAACTTTCTCCTTCCAAAATTACGGAGAAATTTGTTGATATGGAAGCTTATGCAATTATGTTTGCTGCTACTTATTATATGCAGCCTCATCAACTGTTGTTTCTTAAAGTAGTTTCTGATTATGCCACTCAAACCTCGAATGAACTTAAGAAAGAGGAGATCAGTGAATGGTTAACAAAAGCTGCGAATCATTTGATAACACAATTAGCACTTCCTTTCACTAAGGGTTCCTTTTTTCCAGAAACACTAGAGCTAACCCAATTATCACCGATGGAGATTACCACGCTTGATACACTCGCTTCCTACCTTAGACTTTCCAAAACGATGCGCTACGATCTGATACAACATATACTATATCATAAATGTCGCAATGGTGAAACAGAACAATTGCTATTACAGGCAACAAACAATCCTATCATTCAAGCTTGTAAGTCAAAAATAGAAGGGAAGATATATTTTGAACAGCTCAAACAAAGACTTATGGAATAAGCCCTTTTCTCACATTTATGTGGAGAAGGCGATTATCAATACCACTCAAGTGACTAAGATTCTGACTCAGTTTCCTGACAGTACCGTCATTCCAATCAAGCATTATAAGGATGTATTCAATCGAAGCAATCAGAATTTTCATAATCAATCCTTACAGCGAAAACTGATTCTAGCAACCAACCAAGGTCAACTAGTCTATCATGGCGCCCCTGTCTGCCAAAATTTTGGACAGGAATATTTCTATTATACTAGTAATGTACTAAATTGTCTCTATGATTGTGAATACTGTTATCTACAAGGTATGTATCCAAGTGCTAATCTTGTAGTATTTGTAAATCTATCTGATCATTGGAACGAACTTGAAAAATTACTAGTAGAGCATCCAGTCTATGTTTGCATCTCCTATGATACCGATTTGTTAGCCTTAGAGCCTATGTTTCATTTCGTAAAGGATTGGATTGAGTTTGCAAAGCTACACGATAACCTAACAATTGAAATTCGAACCAAAAGCGCTAATCCTTCTTTGATGGAAGAACTACCTGTACTAGATAATATTATCTATGCGTGGACGCTATCACCAGAAGTCATACAACAGCAATTTGAACATAGAACCCCATCACTGCAGGCAAGAATCAAAGCCGTTCAAACTGCAATTCGAGTTGGACATCGAGTTCGACTATGCTTTGATCCAATGCTTTATATTAAGGATGCAAAGCAAATTTATACAGACTTTATAACAACCGTTATGAGTCAAATACCAGCCAAAGCCCTTTATGATGTGAGCTTTGGATGCTTTCGAATCTCAAAGGAGTACAAAAAACAACTAAAGCGACAACGACCAAATTCCTGTATCACCTTATATCCTTACATGCAAAGTGAAGGATATTATCATTATCGCCCACAGGATATGAAGGAGTTACTAACTCCAGTTTACGAGTTATTGTTAAACCACCTACCTGCTGATCAGATTTACTTAGATGCTCTTGCTATGAGACTGATAGCTTCAAACACTGATCATTCAAAGTAGAATGATTTGAAAGGAGAATTATATGCCAACCGCTATTGTTACTGGTGCCTCTTCTGGCATTGGAAAAGCCATTGCTAACTTATTAATAAAGAAGGATTATGAGGTTTACGGAATTGGTCGGAATTTTACAGATGCCATTGCTGATCTAAACTTTCATGCAATTGCTTGTGACCTGACTCATACCACTGAGTTACTGAATCAAGTCAAAACGATTCAATCCAAGAAAAAAGTAGATCTTTTAGTAAATTGTGCTGGTGTTGGATATTATGGCCCTCATGAAGAACTCAATCCTAAAAAAATCCATGAAATGGTCACTGTGAATGTCGAGATTCCTCTCTTATTAACCAATCTTTTGTTACGTGATTTGAAAAAGCAACAAGGTATGATCATTAACATATCTTCTGTTACCGCACAAAAAAGCAACCCTCATGGCTGTGCTTATGGTGCCACAAAGGCTGCTTTAAGCAGCTTCTCTAATTCCTTATTTGATGAAACTCGCAAATACGGAGTTCGTGTTGTTTGTATTCAACCAGATATGACAAAAACCAATCTATATCGTAATGCAAACTTCAAAGAAGGCGAAACACTGGATACTTACTTACTTCCAGAAGAGATTGCTGATGCAGTTGCATATATCTTGGAACAAAGAGATGGTCTTGTTATTTCTGAACTTACTATAAAACCTCAACGCCATCAAATAACCAAGGTTAAGTAGCCTTAACCTCTCATTTTTATAATTGCAAGAATAATCAATAAGGCTCCACTCATCCATGATAAGTCAACCATAGCATGACAGGCTAGTTTTCTTCCTAGAAACTCACCTGACTTAATTGCAAGGATCCCAAAGAAAAAGGATGCAATGACGATTGGAGCAATGGAGCCACCAGATAATGAAAAACCAACCCCAGCAGCCAATCCATCCAAGGATAGAGCAATCGCTAATGCAACTGCTTCTCCAGCAGATAATGATTTTGATAAATCCTTATCTGCTTCGATTGGGTCTGCATATATATTGAGAATAAAATGAAGGTGTGCAAAGGAAAATCCAAAACTAGATTGAATCACCTTCTTTCTTCGGATCAATGCTTTAATTGCAAAATCAAACAGTTTCACAATACCTAACATTAACAAGATCACAAAACAAATGATTTTACCAAACTCAGGCTTTAGAAACGGATGAATTATCTTTCCAACCAAAAGGGAAGCGAAAAGGAATACACTACATACTGTTCCAATAATCAATGCTGACGTCCATCGAATGTTTACCTTTCCATTCCCATATGCAAATGCTGCCGCCATCGCATCAAGCGACAAAGCAAATGCAAAAGTCACACAATGAATCAACTCCTCACCTCATATATTTGCTCTCTATACGATATGACAGTTTTCTTTATTGTGTGACTTTTGCATCTTTATTCTATTTATTCATTTATCATCTTTTTCAATTCATCAATTGCAGTATGAAGCTGATTATCCTGCTCCATCGTAATCAATCCAGTCAAAGAGTCATCTAATTCTACAACTACATCTGGTGTAATACCAACCTTATGAATACTTCTACCATTTGGTGTAAAGTAATTTGAGATCGTAATCTTAACTGCACTGCCATCGTAGAGAGGAATTACGGATTGTACGATTCCTTTCCCAAAGGTTTGAGTACCAACCACTTTACCAATCTCATAATCTTGGATTGCCCCAGCAAAGATTTCGGATGCACTCGCACTATTACCGTTCACAAGGACAACGAGTGGTTTATCCAATGCTTCGGCTGTTTTCGCATATTCTTCTTCCTTCGTTCCATCCTTAGTTTCCGTATACACTACAAGACCTTTGCCAATGATTCGATCTAGCATCGAGATACAAGCTGTATATAGACCACCACCATTATCACGAATATCAATGATTAAGCCCTTCATGTTCTGCTTTTCCAAGTCATTCACCGCATGAATGAACTGATCTACTGTAACCTTATCAAACTGAGCCACATAGATATATCCAATCTTGTCTTCTAACATCTGATATTCTACAGTTGGAACTTCAATTTCATTACGTGTAATATCAAAGCTTAACTCTTCTCTCGTATCTCCACGCAACACTGTTAACTTTACAACAGTTCCCTTCTCACCCTTCATCTTGGCAACTACGGAGCTAATATCCATACCAGTGACATCAAGATCATCTACTTTATAAATAATATCACCTGGTAACACCCCTGCTGTTGCTGCAGGTCCATTTGGAAATGGTTTTGTAATTGTCATTACAAGTGTTTCTCTGTCTTGACCAACATAAGCTCCTATTCCGTAATAGGTGCCATCGATTTTTTCATTCAACTCTTCATACTCCTCTACTGTATAGTAGGTAGAATATGGGTCATCAAGCGCTTCCATCATTCCCTTTAGGATTGCGTCATCATAATCCTGTTCTTTGACATCATATAAAAAATATTTTGAGATAAGGCCTTTGATATATTCCATCTTATTGGCTAACTTATTCTCTTTTTCATTATTCTCAAGACCTTGAGTTCCTATCAATTCTTGTGTTTGGGAATTTGGTACGTTATCGTTCTTTTGTAAATCTAGTCGGTAATTAATAAAAAATACCGAGAATACAATACTACATATAAGTAATGTACTTAAACATCCTGCCAGTACACCAGCTGTAAATTTATTCTTCATGCTACCTCCTACTTAAGGCAGGTATTACTGTCTTAAGATTCCTTCCTTATTCATAGCTTATGTAATCTAGTGGATCTACATACGTACCATTTAACACAAGGCTAAAGTGCAAATGTGGTCCCGTAGATATTCCTGTGGAACCTAGCAATGCAATCACCTCTCCTTGCTCTACCCTATCACCTTGTGATACAAGCAATTTGGAACAATGCAAATATCTTGTCACAACACCATTGCCATGGTTAATTGCAACATAGTTACCACCAGATACACTATAGGAAGCTATTTCAACCGTACCTGCTAACACAGCTACAATGGAAGCACCTTGAACACCACCAATATCAACACCTCTATGATAGGTACTTGCACCTGCGGTTGGTGCAACACGATAACCAAACCGAGAGTAGATTCTTCCATCTCCAGGTAATGGCCATATCATCTTATCAAGTGAGGTTTCACCACTTGTTACAATTCCTTGAGCAGCATTCAAACGATCCTTCTCTTGCTGTGCCTCTAAAGCAGCCAGTCTTTCTTGCTCTTTTCTTTTCGCTTCTTCTGCTTTTCTAGCTTCCTCTTCAATTCTCTTTTGCTCATCCTCTTTGATTTGTTCGATGTCAGCATCTACTGCAGTAATCTGCTCTGCATATTCTTGAAATAGTTCTTCATCTGCACCGATTGCTTCGGTGTAACGAATAATTTCTTCTGCCTTCGCTGCTGATAACTCCGCTAAGGTTTGTTGTTCGAATAATTGTGCTTCTTCGGTTGCTTTTAGTTCCTCCAATTTCGCTGCAAGATAAGCTTCCTGATCTTGAATTAGCTCTTTGGTTGCAATATACTCGTTTAGTAAGCCTTCATCATATTGTGATATCTTCTTAGAATACTCTACTTGATTTAAAAAATCAACAATATTTCCTGAACTTAAGAATACTTCGACAATATCGTCCGAACCATTTTCATATAAGTATTGTATTCTTCGCTTCATCGTTTCATACTGTGTCGTTTCTAACTTTTTCGCTTCCTCTAAATCAGTTCGAGTATTGGCTAAATCTACATTGGTTGCTTCGATATCAGCAGCAAGCTGGTCTAAGCTCGCTGTTAACTCATTTAATTGCATATCAAGCTTTTCAATGTAGGCCAAAATATCATTCTTTTCATTTTCTAACTTTTTAATGTTAGCCAAAGTATCTTGTTTTTCTTGTTGTAGCTTTTTCCTTTTTTCTTCTGCCTCCTTTAGCTTCTCTTCATAGCTACTATAAGAGATCGAAGCAATATTGCTAGTACCAACAAGTGTATTTACGCCAGTCTGTGCAAAAACAGGTAAAGGCGAATTCGCTCCCATAACTGCAATTGGCAAAGTAAGTGCAGCAATCAATCCTACCGATAACATACGATAATTATTTTTCTTGCTTAACTTCATAAATCAACCCTTATCCTTTACTATCGTTAATTAATCTTTCTCAGTTGTTTTCCAAGTGTAATAAAACTTCCTAAGAATCCGATTCCAACTCCCACTCCAATAGAGATTGGAATTAATGCTTGAAAGATCGTCGAAGCTTCTAAGAACTTCGAGGATTGTCCAAATGGACTACTAAAGCCATTTAATAAATAGGCAACGACTTTATTGTATACCACATACAAGATACCTAACGGTACAATCGCTCCTAATAAACCAATGATAATACCTTCTACAATAAACGGTGCACGGATAAAGTAATCCGTCGCTCCAATTAATTTCATAATTGATATTTCTTGACGTCTTACCGAAATACCCATCGTTACCGTTGTACTTATTAAGAATACTGCTACACCTAATAAAATAATAATGATACCAGCCGTTCCATAGGCAAGTCCTTTATTGACACCACTTAACATATCGGCTATTGCTTCGGAATCATTTACTTGACGTACCCCTGGAATTGTTTGTAGGTATCGAACTAAAATATCCTGCATCTCTACATCATTGAGATACACAATATAATGCGCCGAGTTTTCTAACGGATTGTCATCACCAAAACTTGCAATCTGTTCTGGATTCAATTTGGTTGCTTTATATTCCTCCCAGGCCTGTGCAGCACTAACAAACTCATAGTCACTTACTTCTGCACGCACGGCTATTTTATCTCCGATGATCTTAATCTCTTGTCCACTGATGCCTTCATCAAAAAATACAGTAACACTAACACCTTTTTCAGCATTCATAACCAGATGTTGAAAATTCATTAAGATACAATAAAAGATACCAAATAACAATAAGCATGTTGTTATAGTTCCGATGGATGCCAAGGAAAACATCCGGTTTCTTTTTATGTTTTTAATCCCTTGTTTTATACTATAAATTAGTGTAGTTAGTTTTTGCATGTGAATATCCACCTTTTTTTGTATCACTGATTAAAACACCATTCTTCATTGTAATAACTCTTTTTTGCATTACATCTACAATTTCTTTGTTATGTGTTACTACAACAACCGTGGTTCCCCTTTTGTTGACTTCATCCAAAAGCTGCATAATCTCCCAAGAATTCTTCGGGTCTAGGTTACCCGTTGGTTCGTCAGCTAATAACATCACTGGATTATTCACCAAAGCCCTTGCTAATGCAACTCTTTGTTGCTCTCCACCAGATAACTCCTTTGGATAGGATTTCTGTTTATCCGTAAGCCCAACTACAGACAGCATCTTTGGAGTTTGTCTTTGAATTAACCTAGTTGGAGTTTCAATCACTCTTTGTGCAAAGGCAACGTTTTCGAATACCGTTCGGTCATGAAGCAAACGGAAATCCTGAAATACAACGCCAATAGTTCTTCTATATTTTGAAACCTGCCAGCGTTTTAGACGTGTTAACTCGCGTCCTGCAACGTATACCTTTCCACTGGTAGGTAAGATTTCTCTCATCATTAATTTAATCAAGGTAGACTTTCCAGAGCCGCTGGAACCTACAATAAAGACAAACTCACCTTTACGAATTTCAAAGTTTATATTACTAATCGCATGTGTACCTTTTTGATAGTCTTTGGACACATTCTGAAATAAAATCACAGGTGGTTCTTTTTCTTCGAATTCTTCATTGATATCATATGACGCCATTATAACCCTTCCCTTTCGTACCTAAAAAAACCACTTTTAGCCTGCTTTCCCCTTGATGCAAAGCAGGCCAAATAGCGGCACCCTATTAATATTCTATGTTCTCCATATACTTCATATATTTAACAACCATAAGTGCAATCTTAAATGTAATTGCATCCTCAAATACACGTAAATCTAGATTGGTACTCTTCTGAAGCTTATCTAGACGATACACCAGTGTATTTCTATGAATGTATAACTGTCTTGAGGTCTCAGATACATTCAAACTATTCTCAAAGAATTTATTGATTGTAGTAAGTGTCTCCTCATCAAAATCATCTGGTGATTTACCATCAAAAATTTCACGAATAAACATCTTACACAAAGGCATCGGTAACTGATAAATCAGACGTCCAATCCCTAAATTGGAGTAAGCCACTACATTACGTCCACTATAGAAGATCTTCCCTACATCCAATGCCATCTTTGCTTCCTTATAGGAACGTGATACATCCTTAAGCTCATTGACAATTGTTCCAAAAGCAACATGTACCTTAGTCATTGCCTCTGTGTTCAGCATATCAAGTATTACTCTGGCTGTCTTAGTAAGCTCTTCATAAGACTCATTGGATTTAACTTCCTTCACTAAGATGATATTCTTCTCATCCACAGCTGTGATGAAATCCTTTGTTTTGGTTGAGAAAAGACCACGAACCGTTTCAAGGGCATTGGTATCCTTCTCATTCTTTGTTTCAATGATAAATACAACTCTTCTTACATCGGTCTCGATATGAAGCTTCTTTGCTCGATTATAGATGTCTACTAAAAGAAGATTGTCAAGTAATAAGTTCTTGATAAAGTTATCTTTATCATAACGTTCTTTATAAGCGACAAGTAAATTCTGAATCTGGAAGGAAGCAATCTTTCCTACCATATACACATCATCGCTATCTCCCTTTGCCAAAATAACATACTCTAACTGATGCTCATCAAATACCTTAAAGAACTGGTATCCTTGAAGCACCTGACTATCTGCTGGCGAATCCACAAAGGCTAAAACAGCACTTTCGTAATCATCTGCATTACTAATAGTACTAGCAAGTGATTTGCCTTCGGTATCCATAACACAGATATCGATTCTTGTGATTGCTTTTAAACCTTCAATCGTATTCTGAAGGATTTGATTAGAAATCATACGTTACACCAAACCTTTCTCACAGTAATTCTATAAAAACACGTTTTTACACACTATTTATTCCTTATTTTATCATCGTTTTCGTAAAAAGTAAACAGAACTAATTGAAATTTTTGTATATTTTTTGTGAATGCAATTAAAATAATGATAGTTTAGTCACTAAATTATATGATATTTTGTTATATTTCTATATCTTATAATGAAAGCATATTGCAAAGCATCTTCCCATTTTGGAGAAGGGAGCTTTAAGTTTATTCAAAACTGTTATTTTAAGACTTTTCATTGTTAAGAATCAATTCACTTTCGATGAAAAAAAGGCTTCCCAACAAGGGAAGCCCATTCTTTCATAATTAGTGAGTAATAACCTGTTCTGTTTCTTTATCAAAAATATGTATCTTAGCTAAATCAAGTGCGATCTGAATTGTATCACCTGGTCTAGCCTGTGTACGTGGATTAACACGTGCTGTGATATCAAACTGATCAATTGAGAAATATAAGAATACTTCTGCACCAAGAAGTTCGTATACTCTTACTGTAGCATCGATTGTGCTATCCTTAGAGTTGCTGATGAACATCTCTTCATCTTTTACGTCTTCTGGACGAATACCAAGAACTACTGTTTTATCAACATATCCACCATCGATTAACTTCTTAGCTTTTGCATCTGGAACCTTAATAGAGTGGGAACCGAACATTAATCTAACTTCAGAACCATTCTGAACAACTTTACAATCGATTAAGTTCATCTGAGGAGATCCCATGAAACCAGCAACGAATAAGTTATTTGGCTTATCATAAAGATTCTGTGGAGAATCAACCTGCTGAACAACACCATCCTTCATAACTACAATTCTTGTACCAAGAGTCATAGCCTCTGTCTGGTCATGTGTTACGTAGATAATAGTGGTTTCAAGTCTCTGATGTAATTTAGAGATCTCGATACGCATCTGTACACGTAACTTAGCATCAAGGTTTGATAAAGGCTCATCCATAAGGAATACCTTAGGATTACGAACGATAGCACGACCCATAGCAACACGCTGTCTCTGACCACCAGAAAGAGCCTTTGGCTTACGATCTAATAACTGTTCAATACCAAGAATTCTAGCAGCTTCATGAACTAATTTATCAATTTGATCCTTTGGAGTTTTTCTTAACTTAAGACCAAATGCCATATTGTCATAAACTGACATATGAGGATATAAAGCGTAGTTCTGGAAAACCATCGCGATATCTCTATCCTTTGGTTCTACATCGTTCATAAGCTTATCGCCAATCCATAATTCACCTGCAGTGATTTCTTCAAGACCTGCAATCATACGAAGTGTAGTAGATTTACCACATCCGGATGGACCTACGAAGATGATAAATTCCTTATCTTCAACCTCAAGGTTGAAATCTTTAACTGCAACGAACCCATTTGGATAAGTTTTGTTAATATTCTTTAAAGATAAACTTGCCATTATTAGTTCCTCCTAATTATATTTCTTTCATTTGCGCACTCTAATCATTGAATTACTAACATGGCTTAATGATACTACATTTGACCTTGAATTGCCATACACCAAATATACAAATTAGATTTTCAGGATTTGTCTAATTTGTATATTCTTTTCTATTATGGGTATTTTTACTCATAAAATCATAATTTTTTGGGTTTTTTACTGTTTAAATTCAATAAACCCCTCACCCATAACTTCTCTTACATCACTCACTATTACAAAAGCCTTAGGGTCTTTTTTGTTTACAATGTCTAGCACTCCAACGATCTCTTTCTTAGAAACAACACAAAATAGCATTTTCTTCTCTGCATTCGAATACATACCAGTCGCAGATAACCCTGTTACCCCTCGATCCACTTCATGTAAGATCTCTTTTGCTATCTCTTCATAATAATCAGATATGATATAAGCCAATTTCGCAAACTTAACACCTTCAAGAATACCATCAGAAACCTTAGCAGAGATATAGATTGCAATAATTGCATAGAGTGCTCGATTGATTCCAAAAACAAAGATACCAAGTATAACGACAAGTGCATCCACACAAAGTAAAATAGTTGGAACAGAGATGTGCTTTTTCTTTGCGTGAATCAGCATTGCTAATAAATCTGTCCCACCAGTTGTAGTCATTGTCATCAACACCAAGCCCATACCACTACCTGCCATTGCTCCACCAAAAACCGAAGCAAGTAGAATATCTCCGTCGAACATATTCTGTAACGGTATCATATAAATCCAGGCGGTAAGCGATAGCATTGCACAAAGTGATTTCCAGGTAAAGCCACGGCCAAGAACAAAGAAAGCTACTACGAATAGTGGCACGTTACAAAGGATATTGGTTAACCAAACAGGTATACCACCATCAAACACAAAACTTGTCAGATACTTGATTGCGATTCCAAGTCCAGTCACTCCTCCTGTTACCATTCCCATCGGATCAAAAACCCAGTTCACCGATAATGCAATCAAAAGTGTTCCAAGGAGAATAAATAATGCATCTCTTGATTTTGTTTTCTTCCCTAATAATTCCATAATTACCTCACATAATACTTATCGTTTGATGGTATAACTACCTTTAACGTAGATGATACAGCTTTGTGTTGCTTTGATTCCACTTTCAGAGGATAACGCCAAATAGTTTTGATAAAGCTCAGTAGTATCCCCTTTGCTCTCGATACTTCCAGCACTAAGATTCATCAGGCCTTTTTCTCCTTTAATAATACCTTCTCCAGTATATAATACAAATTCACTGCCTTCCTCCACAATTAGTTCACTGTCTTTTGCAACACTAACCTTTTTATAAGACACCGTTTTACTTTGACCTTGCGTACCAATCTCACTGAGTCTCTTTTCCAAATAGCTTTGTGTAATTAATGGATCTTGTGTTGTTCCAGGAGTTGCACTTGCAGCACCAGCGACCATTCCAACTTTAAAGGTTGCGAAGGCAATGATTCCAATGATGAATAAGCCAATTATTTTATTTTTCATGTATTTTGATCCTCCATTATAATCCTATCATTAAGATAACTACATAGAGTATATCAGATTTTTGCAAGAATGCAAAACAATGTAATAACTACCAAAAATCTTCAAATAATGTTATGATAGAAGCAGATATACTTTGATTAAAAACGGAGGATCATTTATGCACCGTGTTGTATTAGTAACTGGAGCTGCTCGTGGAATCGGGCGCAGTATCGCTCTTAAATTTGCTAGGGAAGGGTATGATGTCATTATCAATAGCCTTCGTAATGAAGAAGCGCTCAAGCAAGTAGAAGAAGAAATACGTCATCTTAACGTTGACTGTATGAGATTTCTAGGTGATGTAGGGAATTATGAATTTGTAAGCTCGATGTTTTCACAAATAAGACAGAGATATCATTCGATTGATGTACTTATCAACAATGCTGGTATCTCAAAGGTTGGTTTATTCACAGATATGACTTATGATGAGTATATCTCGTTAATAAATACAAATCTAATCAGTGTCATGAACTGCTGTCATCATGCTATCCCATTATTTCTAGAAAAGAAATCAGGTAGTATCATAAACATTTCTTCCGTATGGGGAATCACAGGTGCTTCTTGTGAAGCAGTATACTCAGCAAGCAAGGGTGGAATCAATGCATTCACAAAAGCCCTTGGAAAGGAGCTTGCCCCAAGTAACATACAGGTCAATGCAGTTGCTTGTGGTGCCATCGATACTGACATGAACCGATGCTTTTCCACTGAAGACCTGCAGGCTCTGAGTGATGAAATTCCTGCAGGCCGAATGGGAAACCCAGAAGAGGTTGCTGAATTTGTCTACTCTTTCATTGGTCATCCTTATTTGAATGCTCAAATACTCACCTTCGATGGTGGATGGATATAACTTTATCTTACAATTAGGCATGCTACTCCATCTTTTTTGCTATGCTCTTATAAAAGTCAGTCCCATATCCTAAGGAACTGATATTAATATTCTCATTTAATCCATGAATGCTAGAAAGCTGTTGTTTTGTTATATAAAGTGGAGCAAAACGGATGCAATGATCGCAAACCTCGCTAAAGAATTTTGCATCCGTTCCACCAGTCATCGTATATGGTACAACACCTACTCCTGGATATATCTCCTGTATCGTCTCTTCCACCTTTTGAAATGCTATCCCTTTATGGTCTACGACCGGACAAGGGTAATCCTTATATATGACCTGAGTTTCTAATTCATATTTACTTGCAATTTTTTCAACAACAGCAATGCTTTCATCGGTGGATTGATGTGGTATGCACCTCATATTAGCAGTTACATAAGCTTCCTGAGGTAAGACATTCAATCCATCTGAACCCTTAGCCGTCGTAAATGCCATTGTAGTTTGTAACAATGCAGCTCCAGAAGGACTAATTAGAATCATCAGCTTCTTTAACAATGGTCCAAATAACCAAAGGTTAGAAAAGATAAAACGCATTCCAAAATTCATATTTGGTGATAGACGTTGAAACATCTCTTTCACAGTTTCGTTAAATTTTTTATCAAAAGGTGACTTTCTTTCTATCTCACTCATAAACTGACCAAGACGAACCAAAGGTGTTCTTTTCCCTGGAGCGCTTGCATGTCCACCGTGACTCTTCGCAATGAATTTGACGTCAGCATACCCTTTTTCTAATACACCTACCATGGCATAGGTTCCTTTCGCTCCTGCCATCGGATCATCGATAATCATACCACCTTCATCAATCAGCATCGACAATTGAATCTTATTCTCTTTTAGATAATTCGCTATTGTAGGCGCACCATCTCCTGAAATCTCCTCGGTACAACTACTAGCAATATAGATATCGCCCTTTGGAACAAAGCCTTCCTCAATCAGTTCTTCAAGGGCATTAAAGATACAGCTTAAGCTACCTTTGGTATCGACCGTACCTCGTCCCCATATCGCACCATCTATTATTTCCCCTGAAAACGGTTCCACCTTCCATGTTCCATTTGCCTCAACCACGTCTTGATGACTCATAAACATAATTGGTGCTGCTTTCTTTTGTCCTGGATAGCGGTATAATAAATTCCCACCAAATTCCTGCACCTCACATACTTCATGTACCTTTGGATACAAATCACGAAGTATTTGATGAAAACGCAAGAACTTATCTTCCTGCATTGATTCACGAGAAGATATCGTCTCGTATTGTATCATCTTAGACAGTTTATTAGCATATCTAAGATTTCTTTCCTTGTCTTCTTCCTTATCTTTAATTTTCGCTGTTTTGGCACTCGTCGGTTTGATACATAAGGTTTTTATGACTGCAATGAATACTAGTAATAAAAAGAAAGCTATGATACCAAGAAGACACCATCCAATGACTTGTAACATTTTGTCCTCCTCTAATTCAACTTATTATTTTTCCATAAGAGATAGCCAATGAGTAGAGCCAAACCACCAGCTGGAATCATTAACATACTCGTCTGTGGAATCAATGCTGGAATTGCTACGCACAATACGATCATGACCGTAAGAGGAATGACTGCAATTTTAGGTTCCTTTATAAAATACTTTAATGCAAGTGCACCAAACAATGCTGGTACCACATTATCAAATGCTGGTATTAAAGTTTCATTCTGTAAAATTGGTGTGAGTGGTATTAATAATGCAACTCCAATTGCTATTACCACCATGGTCACAATTGAACTTGTTGCCACACTAATCGAGGATATAATCTCACTCTCTGGACTTCCTTCCTCTACTTTTGCAATATCCTTCGCATTCATAACACAAGGGATTTTAAGATTCGTTACGTTTCCGGTTAAAAAGCTTAAAAAGCTTCCTGATACTCCAAGCATAGGAGAATAGACAAGAAACTCTACGATTCCAACTGGAATGTAGATAATCCCAACCTTCGCGATTGCGCTTAAAATGCCCGCAATATCTAACGTCGTTTCATTGATAATCCCAATGAGAATTGGAACTGACAATAGCATAAAGGCTGCTATCGTTAACATAATCCGACCAAATAAAAACATCTGGTTGTTATATCGTTCAAAGTATGCGTTCTTTTCTTGTACGTTCATAATCTCCTCCTATCCTGCCAAGCCGATAAAAACTGCGGTTACCATTCCTATCATCATACTTGTAGCAACACTGAAGTTTTCAAGCCATGCCATATTTTTCTTTGTTGTAAAATATTCAAATACAGCCATTGCAAGTGCAGAGGTAAAAGCAACAGCAAGTGGCATATAATCACCTGAGGAGGTTAATTTACCTACATAAGAACCAATGAATGCAGAACACAATCCGATGAACATTGCAATCGTAGCATAAGCTCCAAATCCCTTTTTCCCAGATTGCTCTTGTTTTGGTCGATTATTAATCTTCTTAAGATACTTCTTAAGAAATAAAATACAACAGAATACACCTGATAAGATGCAGATTGTCATAACTAAAGCAATGGATACAAGCGCTCCCATGGACATCTCACTTACTTTTAGCCCTGAAAGTCCAATGCTTGTAGCCGCAACCTCTGCAACATTTAATTCATATTGAAGGGCTCCAATAACAGACAATCGAAGCCAAGAAAAAGGTACCCCCAAAGAGCCCCCCAATGCGATAACACCTATTAAGACACTGACACTTGGTAGAACAGTGAACATAGCACTTGAGGTAATAGTCTTTTTTAATACCTTTTTGTCCATTCCAATTGCAATCCCTGCGCGATAACTTTTTACTAATGATACAATACAGATCACTGTTACGAATGCAAGAACAAATCCAACAATCAAATAGATATATCCTGCATTAGCCATAGATAAAAACTCCATCTATTTCCTCCTTTGTATTAATTAGTTTACCCTTGAGTAGTTTATCATACACCTACTAAAAAATAAAGAAAGGGACGATTGTAAATTTTCCCCCTATGATACACCATTTCTTGTGACTTAAACCTCAAATCATTACACAATATGGTATTTCCTAGGCAAAGTCAAAATTATACATCATCCCAGTTTATTTAACGTCCTATTTTTTTTAGTTCAGTATACATTGCTTTTATCTGCTCCATCAATTGCTGCTGTTCCTCTTGACATACCTGATATGCAGTCGAGAATTCTTTGTTCGCAGCTTTTAAAAAGGATGGATGACCTAAGCCGTTGACACTAAAGAGTTTCGCAAGTGACATTAGATTTAAGCCTTGATTATAATGCCACTTGGCATTGGTAAAATCTAATTCAATTGCACGATATGTAAGTACGGTTGCTATCCCAATCAGGTTCTTATCCTGCTCTTGACACTTCATCAACATATTGGCTGCATAACCGTAGTAAAGTGCCTTGTGCACTTCTGTCAATGCTGCTTTTAAGTAGCAACGATATGCTTCCATATAATCCTTTTGACGATAGCTTAATTCTGCTCGATACATCCAAGCTCTAGCAACGATGATTGGATTTTTGTCCTTCATCATAAGTTCAATCTCGGCGCTAATTATTTTTGCCGTCTTTTTCA
The DNA here is from genome assembly GCA_023415655.1 of Bacillota bacterium. Lineage (GTDB taxonomy): Bacteria > Bacillota > Clostridia > Lachnospirales > Lachnospiraceae > Lachnoclostridium. The sequence goes on from JAEZKD010000061.1 coordinate 32,889, forward strand.
TGTCGTTATCAGCAATTTTAGCACAACGATTTAAAAAGATCTGGAACTCTAAGAGTTCATCATAGCTTTCTTTTGGTGTTTCTTTGCTTTGCTTATAATTAAAATCCATAACGACCGGAAGACTTTTCATAATCGTTGGTATCCCTAGATTCTCTAACGATTTCATAATGCTTTGCCCATCCTTATCATATTCCTCTACTGGGCATTTCATTAGCTCTCTTTTTACTCTCGTATCTTCAAATAATCGCTTGTAAGTACGATAAGCCTCTTCAAACCGTCCCATATAAAAGAATGCTTGAGCTAACAGAGAAAGAACCTCAGGTCGATTCATGTCTTCGTTTTGTAACATATGTACTACTTGCATAAAGTCGCCTGCTCGTAATGCTTCATTGGCATCCAACATAACACTGACTCCCATACAAAATCCTCCTCATCTTGTTACCGTATCCCATTATCTTACCGTACATTCTTCATTCTACCTCTTAAGATGCCAATCAGCAATGGAAAATGGTAGCAATTATTTTTTTCTCTTTTTATACTTTAATTGAATCTCATCATACATGTGATAAATTGCCTGTATGATAGACATCGTACTTATAATACCCAAGGCGATAGCTCCTGCAAGCAACAAAGTATGCTTTGCATTCGAGAAAAAGCCTGACATATTCTGCTGAACTACAGCTCGCATTGTGTCATACAACGAGCCTCCTGGCATTAAAGGTATTGCTGCTGATACTATGTAAATGGTGGTTGGTGTTTTGGTTTTGCGAGCCAAAATCTCAGCATAGATGGTAATTGCTGAAGAAGCGATTAGATATAAAAGTGGCTCCTCCTTGATCCAAATCCCCATGATCAAATAGATCCCCCATGAAATGAGTCCTCCAAAGCTTGCACGAAGTAGCTTGTCCTTACTTACTCGAAATAGCAGGGAAAAGCCAAGAGAACCTAAAAATGCTGTAACTAACTGAATGATATAATCCATCAAACCCTCCACTAAAAACATGCTGATGCAAGAACAAAGCCAAGTGCAATTACCATAGCAAGAATACAAGATTCCGCAAATCGCAGTAGCCCAGCGATGGTATCTCCACTAAACATATCACGTAAAGAATTCGTTATTGCTATCCCAGGAATTAAAAGCATGATATTTCCAATACTTATTTTATCAATGGAATGACCTAATCCGATGTAAACTGTTAGGTTAGCAAGCCATCCCCCCAAAAAAGAGCACGCAAAAGCAACCAAAAAAGAGTTCTTTATATATTTATTAAAACTCTTGCTTAGTTGATTGATCAAGATAGCGATGATTGCTGAAACTACTGCATCTGCAAGGTCCCCTCCAAAGAACAAGGAAAAAGAAGCGGCTATCAATGCATACACCAAACATTGCTGCCACGGATTCATTCGTGTATTGGGTTTTATCATATGTAGGGTTTCTTTGATTTCCTCGATAGTAAGAGACTGTACACAGATATCTCTCGATAATTGATTGAGTTTTTCTAACTTTGCAAAGTCAATCGATTGTCCTGAAATTCTGCGTGTCTGTGTCACCTGACCATAGGAGACTTGACTAATTGTAACTATAATACTCGAGGTAATTGTAAAGACATCCACTCTCTCCGCACCAAAAGCCGTGCACATTCGTTTGATACTATCCTCAACTCGGTTGATTTCAGCACCACAGATTAACATCTCCTCACCAATCTCAAGGGCACAGGATAGATACTGATTTGCTTGTTCCAACTGCAAACACTCCGTCACCGACATGTTTCCTCCTCATCGATCACTGATCTAATCAAAAAACGTCAATTATGAGAATACTCTCCAAAGAAAGGATTCTCATAATTGACGAATTCACTCACTTTTTAACATAAGCAATCGTACTTCATTCCCTAATAAATGTCAATAGACTACATTAGAAATCCATAACTATAATTTCTTACGATTAAAGGATAGGATAGAAACTACAAAACTCACCATTGTAAGTGCAAACGTAATTATTAAGGCAGCTGTGTAATCTGAAGCAACCGAACCTCCATTTAACATAGTACCAGCATTCAATAATGTGGTCGGAAGATACTTAGTGAATGTTGGAACCATACTTAAAAGATAGGAGCTAGCAGCGATACCTCCTGTCATTAAGAGTGCTGCTGTACTTGTATGAAATAAGGAAGAGGCAAGTAACACAATAGCTATTAAGAATACTCCGAACAAATAGACACACCCTGCAGCAAAACCAAGCATTCTTGCAATACTGTTATCCCAAAAATAAGCATTATAGCCATAGGTGATTCCAAAACAGGACCAATAACAAAGAGTCCATATCAACATCATAATAGTACCTTTGGAGATTATCACTTGATATCGTGCTAGCCCTTTGGTCAGCATCAAAATCAAGGTTCCTTTTTGATATTCTTGTGTTAAAATACCTGCATACATAATCACAAATACTATAATGCCCATAGAGATATTCTTATAGAATTGTGTCCACGAGGTGAGTGCATCTACGGATACTGCTGTGATGGTGATTCCCTGCTCAGCCATAGAATCACTGAGTAGTTCAAACAACCATGGAGTTAACTTTGCAATGGCAGGATTCATAATACCAAAGATAACAAAGATAGCAAGCACAATCCACAGCTTACCAGTTCTTATCTGCTCCATCCACTCTTTTTTTGTAATAGCAACGAACTGTTTCATGATTTCACCACCTCCATAAACAGTGATTCTAAGGTAGGCTCGCGCTTTTCAATCTTCTCTGGATTGATTCCACTTTGAAGTAGCATCTGCATCACTACTTGCATTGTTTCCTTTTGAGGCTTTCGATATATTAGCTGCTGTTTTCCGATCACTTCCCAACCATCATATGAGTTCAGAATAGTTTGGGCATCCTCAATGGAGTAGAACTCAACTTCAATCCCATCGCTTTTTCGCATCTTTTTTATCTCGTCCATGGTACCATGTAAAGCGAGCTTCCCTTCATGAAGCAACCCAATCTCATCACAGATACGCTCCACATCGGATAAAATATGAGTTGAGAAGATAACTGTAGTTTTTTCTTTTACACGCTGTAATATAGTAAGAATTTCCTTACGACCAATTGGATCTAGTGCAGAGGTTGGTTCATCACAGATTAATAACTTTGGTTCATTCAAGAGGGCTTGAGCAATACCAAGACGTTGCTTCATCCCTCTTGAAAATCCTTGTATTCTTTTATTCGCCTTTTCAAGCCCAACTAACTCAATTAGTTCATTGATTCTCTTCCTTTTGAGGTCCTGAGGCATTAACGTAATCTCCCCACAGAGATTTAAATATTCCTTTGGTGTCATATAATGATAGAATTCTGGTACATCCGGAAGGTACCCTATATAGCGATTTGTCACATTTTGACCATAGGTAACACGCTCTCCATTCACATAAATCGCACCAGCATCGGGTTTATATAAGCCAAGCACCATCTTCATCGTGGTTGTCTTACCAGCTCCATTCTGTCCAATAAACCCATAAATCGTATGCTCAGGCACTTGAAATGACAGATCATCGATAATGCGATTGGTACCAAACTTTTTACAAACATGAGAAAGTATCAACATCTCCATTTAAGCATCCTCTTTTCCAAGTAAGAAATATAGAATTGGTCCAATAAACTGCATTCCAACAATTGCAACTACTAACCATATGGCCCTGCTTCCTCTTTTGTAATTCTTATGTGTCAAAATATGGTGAATAGTATATCCCAACAAAGCTAATTCTACAATTATTAATGGAATCAAGAAAGGTAATATATCCTTTAAACTCATCGTAACTCTCCCCCTTTTTGAATAAAATATTTCTTTAATCTCTGGTACTCTTCTTCCTCGAATAAACAAGAAAAGTGTGGCGCTTCAATGCCTTGAATCGCGCTTTCATACACTAATTTATCATTTCTAGGTGCAGCTGTTCCAAGCGCAAAGCTCTCAAACCATTCATCCAAACGGTTAAAATAGTCATCTCCATGCAGCTGAATCCCTTTTTGTAAAAATTCAATCGTACCATGTACAAATAACGTTAATTCCTTCAGTGCCTTTTCTTTTTGTTCATACCTACTATAAAAAGTGGCTGCTTGATAGTAAAATTGCAATGCAATATTCTCGTTCAAGTGATCAACGTCATAGATACGAATAAGCTCTCGAATCCTTACAATCGTCGTTTCACAAACCTCACGCTCTTGCATATGCAATGCAATAAATCCGATACTATTACTAATCAGGTGCATCAAATGAATATACAGATTGATTTGATTATAATAGTCTGCCTTTGATAGATCCCCTGCCATCTGATATGCTTGAATCAGTATGGGATCAACCTCCACTTTAAGACGATCTGTGAAGCTTAAACTCTGCAAGGTATCAATTGCTTCCTGTGGTTTTCCTAGCACAAGATACACCATCGCCTTATTCGCAAGTGATTCTGAACACAGCCCGACATCATTACAATCTTTGATAATATGATCATTAATCTGAATAATATCTTCTAGAATTTGATTCCGTTCTTTTTGTTCTGGTGCGAGTACATAGTGATTCGTCCATAATAATGCAATCTGCGAAAGAAGGGGATAGCAGGAATAGTATTTTTTTACAAGCATTCTGCTCTTTTCTAATACTTCATGGAATGGTTTAGTTGCAAACTCATTCGCTAATTCCTGATAGCATCTCTTGATCTGCTCTTTTGAAAGTTGTGGTTCATATCCAATTAACTCATCGATTGAGATATCAAAGTAGGTTGCAATTTGAGGTAGTAGCAATATATCCGGAAAACTCTGCTTAGTCTCCCATTTTGATACCGAAGCTTTGGTAACTCCAAGAAAATTGGCAAGTTCATCTTGCGTCACTCCCTTTTTCTTTCGACACTCAATGATTGTCTCTGCGATTCTTAACTGTAACAAGTCTCCTTCTCCTTTCAAGTAAGCTCTTCTTATCTTAGCTACCCTAGACGGTTCTTTCCTTTGATTCATTGCTTTGGTAACTAATATAATTATATCTTATTATGCTAAGAATTCAATGGAGTCACACTATACTTTGTGCAACAAAGTCAACTAATACGATACTTTTCAAGGAGATATTCTAAATTTCAACCAATCCATACTAACAACTCACTTTCCTTAACTTTTACATGATTCTTGCCAGAATACTCTTTTCTACTATTATAATGGTTTTTTCCACACTCAATATAGAACCTTTGAACTTTTAGAACATATAATATTGTAAATAGATTCGAGGTATCACATTATGATTCCATATGGAGTAGGCTCCAACCAATTTCATAACTACTATCCAGTTTCCACTCATCATCCATCCTATGATCAAATAAACCTAATGGACTATGGTCCAAATCCCTTCTCAATTAACTTTCAAACAGCAACGCTACAAAATGACAATTTTCGAACTGCGTTATGGACTGGAACTTATTTTCAACTTACCTTAATGAGTTTAAATCCAGGAGAAGACATTGGACTAGAAAGACATCCGGATATGGATCAATATTTACGTATCGAGCAAGGGCAAGGTCTTGTTATGATGGGTCCTAATAAAGAGAATATGCCATTTAAAAAGATGGTTTCTGTAAACGATATCATTATAATCCCAGCTGGAACATGGCATAACCTAATCAACACAGGTAATGTCCCATTAAAGCTGAATTCTATCTATGCTCCTATACAACATCCTTTTGGAACCGTTCATAAAACGAAGGAAGACGCAAAAAAAGAATAAAAAAACTTTAGGGGTGTACGACACCCCTCTTTATTCATGACAAGTGAGGCAGCTTGCTGGCTCATCTTGTTTTCTCGTAATCTTTTTCTCTTGATTCCAAATATGCTTCCTTCGTCAGGACTACTCAACTCCTATTAAGTTTGCAGCTCCAATGATTCCTGCATTACTCCCTAAAATCGCACATCGAATAGATGGAATAAATGCCTTTTCCTTTGCAAAGCATCGTTCTTTAATATACTCACTAATTGGAACCGTAAGCTTTTCTTTTTGGTTGCATATTCCTCCCGACAAGAGAATCACATCTGGACGAAATACATTGATAAAATTGATGATTGCCTCCGAAAGATACATAATATAGTTATTAATAACTTCTTTTGCAACGGCATCCCCACTATCAGCCGCATCAAACGGGATTTTTCCATTCATCATGCTCAAGTCATTCTCACATAATCGATTCAAAACAGACTCTGGATGTATCTGTGCAGCTCTGATTGCATCGCGTATTAATGCACTTGCAGAGGCATAGGCTTCGATACACCCATTTCGCCCACAGGTACAAGGTTCTCCTCCATGAATTAAGCTCGTATGACCAAGTTCCGCTCCCCCTGCATGTGCTCCTTCAAATACCTTTCCATCAAGGATGATTCCACCACCAACCCCAGTCCCAAGTGTTAATAGAATTGCATTCGAAAACTCTTTTGCTGCACCTGCTTTCACTTCTCCTAATGCAGCACAATTCGCATCGTTAGAAACTTTTATCGGACAGTTAAAATATTGTGATAGTTCTGCTGCCAAGGGTACATTCTCCCAACTAATATTATTTGAATATAAGACTTCTCCGGTCAAAGAATTAACTAGCCCTGGGCTTCCAACTCCAACACCTAACAGCTCATCTTTTGATATGGAAAGCTTTCGTAATAAGGTGATTACGAGCTCTGCCATGTCCTTTACAATTTCTTTGTAAGGTCTCGTTGCATTGGTTGGGATCAAGGACTGTGAAAGAACCTGTTGATTCTCATCTATAATACCTACCTTAATATTAGTTCCTCCCAAATCAATTCCTGCTCTCACCATATCTTTTCTCCTTACCTTTCATTGTATTTTATAAATAATCAATCATCAATTTCTCAACAGAAGTTTATTCTTATCGTTATTTACTTACTTTTTATAAGCGATTGCATCTATTTGAACATGAAGCCCATCTGGCCCCCCAGTATGTGCAAATTCCGTCTGAATCGTTTTTCTTGCTGGGTATATTCCCTGAAATCGTTCCTTAAATACACTCTCCATGATAGGTATGTTCCAGGCATCCTTTAGTAAAACATCGACCTTTACAACATTCTGTAGTGTCAAATTCACCTTCGCTAATCTACGTTCCATATCATCCAAAGCCCCATGAACCTGTTCTTTGATAGAACCTCCAACATTTCCAACACAAAAGCTAAGGAATACAAAATCTCCCGCCTCTACTATTTCAGAATAAGCAAAGTCTTCATTTACAATCATTCTATTAATACTACTCATAGCTCCTCCTTTTGATTGGACTCTCCAACGATTGTGTATTGTACCAATATCTCTTACTTTATAAACTCCACTCCTACTTATACGCTTGGATTATATATAAAGTAAATACAAATTTTACCTCTAACTTATTATATCAAAATATAACGGTTTCACAATATATTTGTTAATTCAAACTAACTATGAAAAAATGATAGCTTTGGTTCCATATTCATGATACAATATCCCCTATAATTGGTAAATCTTATGGTGAAGATGAAGGAGGTTCCTATGGAACATAGCATAATTATAGCTGAAACCAATAGACTCATTCTAAGAAGATACAGCAAAAACGATTTACAGGATTTATATGAATACTTGTCAGATCCCAATGTTATCGCTTTTGAGCCATACCAGACGATGACTCTAGAAGAGGTAAAGGAGAATTTGGCATGGAGGATCTCAAGTGATGAAATGATCGCTGTTGAACTAAAAACCAACCATAAAATGATTGGCAATGTGTATTTAGGTAAGAGAGATTTTGAATCGTTAGAAATTGGGTATGTTTTTAATCAAGCATATTGGAAGCATGGATATGCAAGGGAGAGCTGTGAAACGTTGATTGAACTAGCATTTCAAAATAAAGTACATAGGATATACGCAGAATGTGATCCTGATAATAAAAATTCTTGGATTTTACTAGAAAAGTTGGGATTTGTGAGAGAAGCACATTTAAGAAAAAACGTTTATTTCTGGAAGGATAGTGATAACCAACCAATTTGGAAGGACACTTATATTTATGCTATGTTATGTGAGGAACGCGTATTGTAGGAAACATTCTTCCATCCTATCATGATATCATGATATAATGAATCTAACTAAAATCGCGATTATCGATACCATAGGAGGTTGATCTATGAAAAACCTGGCTCACTTATTCCCTTTTTGGTCTGAATTAAAAGAGAATGAGAAAATATTAATTGAGAAGTCAATACGGATTGAAACATATAGCAAAGGGATGCTAATCCATAGAAATGAAAATGTATGCAAGGGCCTTATGACAGTATTATCAGGTCAGTTGCGTACCTATATTCTTTCTGATGAAGGTCGAGAAATCACTTTGTTTCGTGTTCGACCAAATGAAATTTGTGTATTGTCAGCATCCTGTTTGATGGATTCCATTACATTTGATGTGCTAATTGAAGCAATTGAAAATACTGAGGTAATGCTTCTTCCAGTTACCGTAATTAATCAGATTCAAGCTCAAAATACTTCAATGGAATTATACTTATACAAAGCAACTACAGAAAAATTTTCTGAGGTCATGTGGACCATGCAACAAATTCTATTTTTAAAGATAGATCAAAGAGTTGCTCAATTTCTATGGGATGAAATGATACATACAAATAGTATGACCCTTACTATCACACATGATGAGATTGCAAAATATATCGGAAGTGCTCGGGAAGTGATCTCAAAGGTCATGAAGTATTTATCTCAAGAGAATGTCGTAGAACTTAAACGAGGAAGTGTTGAAATAATAAACAAAGAAAAACTTCATCAATTTCTGTAATGTAATTACATACCAAACCCTCTAGCTTTTGATAGAATAAGTCTCTCAGAAGCCAGAGGGTTCTGTTTTTATAGAGAGGATTTTTAGAAAAGCATAAGGAGGAATCTCATGCTATTAAAAAAAATTGCAACCGTTGATAAAAGCCAATGTGTATCCTGCGGAACATGTATCAAAGAATGTTTTAAGAATGCTATCACAGTGTGGCAGGGTTGCTATGCTGTGGTAGACGAACAGAACTGTGTTGGTTGTGGTAAGTGTTCTAAGGTCTGTCCGGTCGGTTGTATCAATATTCTTCCAAGAGAGGAGAAATAGCATATGAAAAAGAAGGTCTGGAATGACTATTTATGGATTTGGACAATGCTTTATTTTGTCCTTGGATTTTTCAATATATTATTTGCTTGGCTTGGGATGATTGACTTTTTAGTCCCACTATTGATTGCGATCTTTGGAGGAAAAAAAACATTCTGTAATCGCTATTGTGGTAGAGGACAATTGCTTTCCCTCTTAGGTGGTAGAATGAAATTCTCAAGACAGAAGCCTACACCAAAAGTGCTGTATACAAAATGGTTCCGTTATGGATTCTTATTATTCTTTCTCTTCATGTTTGGCAATATGATATTTCAGACATGGCTCGTAGCAAGTGGTGTCGGGTCCTTAAAAGAAGTCATTCAACTGTTCTGGACCTTTAAAGTACCATGGGGTTGGACCTACTCTGCGGGAATGCTACCTGGATGGATTGCTCAATTTAGCTTTGGCTTTTATAGTGTGATGTTAACATCCACTTTAATTGGTTTGATTGTAATGGCTCTTTATAAACCAAGAACCTGGTGTACTTTCTGCCCTATGGGAACCATGACACAAGGAATCTGTCAGATAAAAGTAGCTGCAAATTCTAAGAAGGCAGATGAAAAAGAATAGCTGAGAATTTGATTGGTATATGAATACTTATGCGTCTTGGAATGAAATTAAAAGCCCCAGCAAACAGAAAGTCTGCTGGGGCCAATCATTGTTAATTAACTTTTCAAACCTACTTTATTCGCATTCCTCTTCTTTCTTTTTTCTACTAGAAATAATAATGGAAGCTCCAATGTAGGCGCATGCTGCACCAAGTCCATAGAAAATACCTACAGGTGCAGTACCAGTCTTAGGTAAAGTAGGAGTAGCTTGTGGAATCTCCTCATCAATAATTTCAGCACTAGTATCTTCATTGGATAATTCATCCTCAGTATCTACCATTGGTGTGCCTTCTGGAATCTCATTACCTTCGTCTGGAATCTCCTCAACTTCTGGTGTACCTTCTGGGATTTCAGGATCTGGAATATCCTCAACCTCTGGTGTTGGTGTTGGTGGTACAGGTGTTGGGGTTGTAGGAACAGGCGTCGGATCTGTAGGATTTGTATAGTAAACATCTACTCTATATCTCGCTGTTACTGTGGTATCAGCTATAATATTAGAGAACTCTACATCCCAGCCACTAAATGTGTATACTGTTCTAGTATTACTTGAATATACATCTGATCTGCTTGGGTTCGTTGGCGCTGTTGCCGAACTACCATATTCCACTTCTGATTCTGTCTTCAATACTCTACCATCCCAATCTACGAATGTAACAGTAAACTTCTTGATGGAACTTTCAAACACTGGGTATAAGTAAAGATTCTCTTCTAATTCAAAGTTGGTATTCTCTTTTTCGAAGAACTCATCTCCATCTTTTCCAAATACTCTCCAATGACTAAAGGAGAATACGCGACTGTCTGAAGTTTTTGTAGGACCAGTTTCACGAATTACATAAGTGTTATCTTGATTCGTTTGCTCAAAGCTTACGATAGCTCCACCAGTTACAACATCTGTAGCAAAGACACCATTATTGGTAGCATCAAATTCATCACTCATATAAGTGACTGTATACAAATTGGTAGTATCAGCATTCATAGCAAATACTGTGATGTTTTTTGTTACATTGGTTAATTCCGTTGCTTCGATTTGTTCATTACCAACCGGTGATGTACTCCAACCCAAGAAGGTTACTTTTGTACTTGGTGTTGAATGATCGGATGCATATTGCTCAGCCTTTAATTCAGCATTAATTCTTGTTGCATTTCCCAAGGTAGTTGCCCCATATAAAACAGATATCTGATATGGACCTTCTGCAAATTCATGTCCATTCTCATCAAGGAAGGTAACTGTATAATAACGATCTGTTTCTTCGTATTGTGCATATAATTTGATTCCAGGTCCAGTCACGGTAAGAGTATCAAAATCAGCTAAAGAACCTTGACTATTAGGCTGTGTTCCCCAACCAACAAATGTGTAGTTGTGTGTATTTGTTTGATAGTCCTCTTGGTTTCCAGGTTTAGAATCAATCTTTGTGTTGTATCTAAATAGATAAGGCTTATTTTGATCGTCATAAAACTTCATTGATCCGTCTTCTGAATAGAACTCAACCTCATAAGAAGCAATATCATATGGACGATGTAAGGTAATAACTATAGTTCTATTTTGATCAAATTGATTATTCTCCCAAATCTTATTCCAAGACTCAAAATTCCAAGTAGGAGTTTGATAAATAAACTCTATGGTATCCTCTTCCTTTGTAACTTCTGGTAAGGTAGTACTTCCACCATATGCTATTGTATCACGTGCTATTTCTGCATTTCCATGAGCTGCATCATCTTGGAAAATTACAGTATAATAAAGTAATTCTCTTGAGTAAGAAGCATACACTGTTGTATTGCTAGTAATTGAATCAAGCTGCGCAGCTTCCGTTCCTCCTGGTGATGTAACCCATCCAGTAAACGTATATGCATACTTGTCAGTATTCATAGCACTTGCATCAATACTTGCAGTTGCTATTGCTTGTGCCTCTGTTGCATCTGAACCATGGTTGACAGATACACTATGCATTGGAACATTTGCTGGGAATACCGTATCTGAGTTATCTGTCATCGTAACGTTTACAAAGTCAACTTTGTATTGTTTAAGATTACGGCTAAAGTGAGCTCTGTACGTAGCGTTTTTAGTTACAATAACACTAGTACCAATATCCTCTGACCAATGACTAAATGTATAATTATATTGATCCTTTGTAAAGTTTTCTGGTGTCGGAACTTCTACTGTTTCACCATAATGCTTCCCAGCGAATTGTGCAATAACCTCGTCTGTCACGTCATTTACGAAAGTAATAGTATACTCTTTAGGAATTATTTCATAGATTGCAGTAATAGTAGTTGGCTCTTGAATGTTCGTATAGTCCTTATCCCAACCAGTAAACTTATAAGTGTTTATATCGTCCTCATAATCAAGTGAAGTAGGAGGAATTGCATTTCCACCACTAATAACGAATTGGGAATCACTCTTATCGCTTCCATAGATAAAGGTTACCTCATAAGTCATTTGATCTGTAGCAGTTGCACTACCATTTTTAGTGATGTTCTGGTATGAATCCCCATCCCATCCAACAAATGACTTAGTAAAACCTGCTCCTGATACTGTTTCAACTACTGGTGGTGTTACAGAACCACCCCAAGGGATATCAGAAAATTCTATACTTGTATTATTACCTTCACTGTCCCAATAATAGAAAGTAAAGTTAAACTTATTTTCAGTAGAATCAAATCCAGCATATACTTCCATATCGGAAACTACTTGTTTTAATAACTCGATAGCAGAGGTCGAATCTTGTAAGCTCCAGTTACCATTGAATGTGTAGCTGTAACGGTTATTTGGATCAATTTTAACAGGAGTCGTCGTCCCCTTAAAACTACTTTCCATCTTGTAGTCCACTGTTTCAGTATATATAGGAATCGTAGCATCAAAAGAGTCGTAATACTTTACAGTATATTGTCTTTTCACAAGATCAAACTGTGCGTATACATGTAATTCAGCCGTCATAACATTATCAAACGGTTTGTCCCATTTGTTGTTAAATACACGAATAGAATTACTGTCATCCGGATCTGGCGCTTCTTGTAAGAACTGTGAAGGTGCAGTAGCCGGAGTTCCATAGGAAACTAGTTGTGGGTCTGTATTAATGAGGTTTCCAAGTACATCATAAAAATATACTTTACTTATCTTTTTTGTTTGACTATATGTTCCATTTACCCTAATGTCCTCTGGTGTAGTTATATTATTCCATGTCTTATCCCAACCTGCAAAAGAATAATCATAAGTGTCATCTACATAAGTAGGTCTTGATGGTGCCTGTGGTGCTTCAACAGTATTTGCGCCAAAAGGTACACTAAAAGTAGCAAGTGGGTCTGTAGCATTTATATCTGTATAGAAAGATATTGTATACATTCTAGTAGTACTCTTAAAATTAGGATATACATTCAGATTACTTGTTACATTCGAAAGCTGAGAATCCGAGATACTCCAATTAGAGAATTCATAGGTATTTTCATTATCTTGGGATTTCACTGGATGTGTCAATGGTTTTGTTGCTTGTGTTCCATGAATAACCGTCTGAGGCTCTACAAAGTTTGAGTTGTCCAAAGAGCCAGATTCTTTACTAAAGAATGTTACTGTATAACGATTTAGCATTACATTCACTGTTGCATTATTTAGCTGGTTATCACTACCGATTAATAAATACTTATTACCTGTTTCTTCTACCACCTGTCCAGAAATCTCAGGCTGTTGATACATGGTGGTATCAAGTGATAAACTTGCAAGTGTTGATTTTACAGGAATTTTACTTCCTAAGAATGCCTTCCCTGTCTCATTGATAGTTGAACCAGTAATAGTCCCACCATTACCTTCAATCATATATGTAATTGTATAATCATAGGTCGCTAGCGGAAGTGCAGGGTTTGCAATCGCATTAGTTAAGTTGGTAGTAGAAACATTCTTTTGAACTCTCTTACTATCCAAATAACTTAACACACAGGTTTCATTTGTTTCAACCATATTCCCAGCCATCCATACTGCATTAGCATTTAATTTCGACTTATCTAACGTTAAATAAATACTAAGTGTCTTTGTTATTGAGTCTTGAGCTTCAGGAACTTTCAAATCACCTAAATTCCAAGTAAGGGTACGGTTTGTTGCCTCGTAAGTAACACCTTGAGGAAGTCTTGCTTCGTCAATCGTAAACCATACTGGTATCTTGTCAACAATCGTAGCTCCTTTTGCTGTATCAATTACTTGCTGAACTTCCGTACTGATACTCCTTAAAATTTCATCGATAGAACTTGCTGCATTCGATGTTGATGCTGGAGTATATTTTCCAGTAGAAGCAACTTCTTTCATTACGTGTTCGGCATTACTTCCAATAGATATATCATAACCAATCGTGTAAATTATAGTGCCGTTATCTTTTACAGCAGCTGCTTCGTCAATGGTTGGAACACCATTGTTAGTGACTCTTATTGTTTTACTACCACTTCCAGGCACTGTATACTGTACATTATATCTGTAATCAAACTCCATAAACTCGTATAAACTATAAGTAGAACCACTACCAACTGTAGTTACGTTATTCGTTGGAAAAGTTAATCTTTGCTTCGCACTATCATACCCAGTAGCCTTAAAGCTATAAGTTGGTTCACCATCTGATAATAAAATAATCATTTGGTTTACAGCATCATTTCCATGCGATGCCTTGCTAGCTACGAGAATTTCATTCGCTTTTCTTATACCTGCCTGAATATTAGTTCCATTATTTTGAGGAACTGAAATTTCAGTGATTTTATTTTTTAATACGCTATCATCGTTCGATAAATCAGCAATTTTGCTAGCCCCTTTACCATAGGTAACTAAACCAATCTTCACAGAATTCTTATTCGTTCCCTGCAATAACCTTTCTACAAAATCCTTGGCTGCTGCCTTCACATTACTAATTTTGTTGCCTTTCATACTCGTTGAGATATCAATTACTAACACAATATCCGTCTTAGTTAATTGGCTTACGTTCTCAAGAGTCTTCTTAGCAGTAATATCAAAGGTAACTTTGGCTTCTGATCCATCATTTATCCACTCTGCTCTTTTTGTTCCATAAACATCATCGTTTGAGGTTCCTAAATATACCGTAGAACGATCTTGTGTACTTGCAGATGCTGTAACTGGTGTCATATTACCTAGTAATAAAGAAGCTACTAGGATAAGGCTTAACATTTGTGAGAAAAACTTTTTCTTATTATTCATACGCATTCTCCTTAAGACTTGTTTTCGGTTTCCATTTACCACTATTGTAAATGTGCGCTTACATTTATATGGGTAAGCTCCCTATTTTCAGCCTCGCTTTTATAGGAAAACGTGGTTAACCTGCCATACATAATAGGGTATGGCTCCTATCTTACGATTCATAAGGTGTGTCATTTAAATTCAACCAACCTTACATTAAGTTGATTTTTTCCCTCTTTGGATTTTTCACATCATCCAAAACTTTCGCTTCACAGAAACAACTATCCAAAAGCATCATTAGTTCTAATGCACTTCGAAAATTAATCTCTTTCCCTTCCTCCACCCATTTAATACTTCCTTGCCAAGTTGCATTCTGTCGGAATAATACCTTCACCCAGAAAGTAGCTCGCTTTCCTCGAATCATATCCATTGAAGGTTGACTCGCTTTTAAGTTTTTTACATCCTCTGTAAGATGTTTATGTTCGGGAACCGATTGTACCTTAAAACTTCGTTGTTTCATGCTGACTTGTGGAAAATCATAGCTATCAAATAAATTTCCTAAAGTTTTAAATAAAGCAATTACATTATGAAACATCAGTGGCTCCTCACGGTAAGAGTGATATAATCTTCCCTGCATCTCACCCTCATTATAAACATCAATACATATCCTTGCTGCACTTGTGAGGTTGGTCGAATTTTTTGTTATGTTTTTTAACATATCAAAAGAGATCCTTTCTTGTACCTTTATTTCATTTCTTATTTAATCATAAAAAAGATACAAGAAAGATACATTTATACATTTCGCAGTTGAATTTTAGTTTTTATTGATACTTTTTATTATTAAGTGTATTTATTATGAGAATTTTGACAGTATTTACTATAATTGTCCATTCATCATTGACATCAAACCATTCATTAACTATAATACAAGATAATAAAAGTTGATGAGTATTTATGTCATGGTAATATTAGAAGGGGTATTCTATGAACGATAAATTATGTATTAAGACACTGGGTGGGTTTTCAATCTCTTATCAGGATAAAATATTAACCAATGATGATAATCGTTCCAAAAAGCTATGGACATTATTAGCTTATATTATTGTCTATCATACGAAAGAAATACCACAATCCACTCTAATTGATTTGTTTTGGTCTGATGAAAGAACTAGTAATGATCCAGAGAACGCATTAAAGACTTCCCTCCATCGTCTTCGTACGATGCTTGGGCAATTGGAACACTCAAATAAGAAGTTAATTCTCCACAAACGAGGTACGTTTCGTTTCAATCCTGAGGTTCCATTAGAGATTGACTTGGAACTCTTCGAATCCTATTGTACGCTTGCTGGAAACTTAGAAACCGAGAAGGAACAAAGAATCCTATACTATAAAAAGGCATTTGAACTGTATCATGGAGATTTCATACCATTACTCTCTCAAGATGATTGGGCAGTTCCACTTACCATTCATTATCACTCGATGTATATTACTATGGTACAGGAGTATCTCCTACTCTTATTAGACAAAGAAAATTACGATGAAATGATTCGTATATGTTGCACTGCGTCTGGTATTGAACCATACGATGAGCTAATTCAGTATCACTTTATACTTAGTTTATATCGTTCTGGTCAACAGCAAGCTGCAATCACGCAGTATAATACTTGTATTAATATGTACTATAATGATTTCGGTATCGATCCATCCGACCAGATGCAGGATTTGTATAAAGAAATCATTAAGCAGAAAAAGAGTCCGCAAGTAAATCTAAGTATTATTCAAGAAGAATTGATTGAATGTGTAAGTGAAAAAGGAGCCTATCTATGTGATTACTCCATATTTAAACACTTGTACCAAATAGAAGCCAGGTCCATGGAACGAACAGGACTGTCTTTCTTTTTATGTTTATTTACCATTGATTCTGTTGGGTCAGATCATAAGCTAGCACTTGCTAATGCCATGAAGCGTCTAGAAGAAGTCATCGGAAGTTCCCTTCGTAGCGGAGATACTTACTCACGTTATAGTGTGAACCAATATATCGTACTTCTTCCTTCTGCTTCTTATGAAAATAGTATACTAGTTGGTGAACGTGTACTTAAGAATTTTTCTAATTCTAGACCTAGGATATCTGCAAAGCTCTCCTATAACTTAAAGCATATGAATCCAAAGAATTATAAAGTCACAATATAAAAGAATTAGAGCATAAGATTACATAGATACAATTGTAAAAATCAAATGTAACATATAAAAAAGGATGTTTTAAGTACCTACGAGTACTTAAAACATCCTATTTCAACAATCCAGCGAACATAGTATAGTCGTTGGATAAAGCATTTCATACTGATCGTATAATCTCTTCCCTAAGTTTCTGCATTATAATATGAATTAGAGTAATAATCAACACCAAACAAACACCAAATATCAAATGTACAAAAGTCATACTCCTTCGAATTCAACTACCATTCAAACAGAACTTTTTTTCTTTATCAACAGCATTGATAATTCGTAAAATGCAGCTGTCCCCTTTCTTTCATTGCAAGTTTCACAAAGCATCTGATAATTATCTTCTAACTCATCTCCAACATAATCCCACGGCACAATATGGTCTAGATGGGAATCTATCAACGAAATTTGTGACTTGCAAATTGAACATTTACAGTTTTGTTTTGAAAGCAATTCC
>JAEZKD010000067.1 GCA_023415655.1 Bacillota bacterium
GGTAAAATCTGATGAAAGAAATCACTTACCGCTGGTATTCTTGCCATATTCCCTGAAAATACAAAGAAAGCACAGAAAGTCAATAATAGAGCATAATTGACTTCCACTAAAGATTTACGGTCCATAATAAGTAACACAAGTACGATTAGGATGGTTCCAATTTCATATGGAATCACACGGAATACAATTAGGATAGAACTAATAAATAAAATGGAGTAGATAATGATTTTACCTGTCTTAAGTTCATAGATAGTATCCTCTTCAAGTGTTAATGGCTCCTTCTTTACACATAGACAGCAGACAACAATCAGAAGCGTCGCTGCAAGGAATGGAATGAGCATAATTTGAAAAAACTCAGCTGTTGGGATATTAAAATACGAATAGAGGTATAGGTTCTGAGGATTCCCAAATGGAGTAATCATACCACCTAGATTCGCTGCAATGTTTTGCATAATGAAAGTAAATGCCATGTAATTCTTTTTGTTCGTACTACTTAAAACAAAAAAGCCCAACGGTAAAAATGTAAGTAATGCCATATCATTGGCCAATAACATCGAAGCGAAATATGTGATAAATACAAGACCTAAAATTGCATTTCTCGTATTGTGCAGCTTCACTACAATATAACGTGCTACAATTTCAAAAAAGTGTATGTTCTTAAATGCTCCTACAACCGCTAAGGTACAAAATAAACACGCAATGGTTTGTAAATCAAAGTAACCTGCATACTGTTGATCAATAGGCACAAATAAGCAAGTGATGATCATAGCAATCACAGCGATTGTAAGGACTGCTTGAGCTTTCATAGCTAAGAAAAGTTGCTTTGGTATATTCTTAATTCTCTGAGTACCAAAGATCGTCTTTGAGTTCCTCTCTAATACATATTCCGATTTCATAAAGTCTCCTATCTCATAGGTCAATTTTTGTCACACCTCATCCATTCTATCATTTTCTTATAAAAAAGCAATCAGAAAATTACAAAGCTATTTTCTAACTAAAAAATTTTCAGATTCCATCCAAATCTAGCTCATTTCTCAAGCTTCCATTCCTTATAAACATTGTTTTATTCTCCCATCTATGCTATAATATTTTCACTCTGCATTGGCAAGACTAATTGTATTGCAGAAATAATGTTATAGTAAGGAGATTCCAATGGCTGAAAAAAATCCTATCGTTACAATTGAGATGGAGAATGGTGATCAGATCAAAGTAGAACTTTATCCTGAGATTGCTCCAAATACAGTTCGTAATTTTATATCACTTGTAAAAAAAGGTTACTACAATGGCCTTATCTTCCACCGTGTCATCAAAGGTTTTATGATTCAGGGTGGTTGTCCAGAAGGAAGCGGAATGGGTGGCCCTGGCTATTCCATCAAAGGAGAATTTGCACAGAATGGTGTTAAGAATGATCTGAAACACACCGAAGGTGTTATCTCTATGGCTCGTTCTATGATGCCAAACTCCGCAGGTTCCCAGTTCTTTATCATGCATAAAAACTCTCCTCACCTAGATGGCGCTTATGCTGCTTTTGGTAAGGTTATTGAAGGAATGGATGTTGTAAATAAGATTGCAGAGGTTAGATGCGATTACAATGACCGTCCTCAGACAGAGCAGAAGATGGCTTCTGTAACAGTGGACACGTTTGGTGTAGAATATCCAGAACCAGAAAAATGCTAGATCATATATGAGTAGTAAGCTACTCTGTGAAGAAGGGCTTTCATCCTTTGAAGATGAAAGCCCTTCTTTATTTCTGTTTGAAACTTAGTTTAGGCAATAAGATATCCCCTTCTGTGATTGCTTGCGTCATAGCAGGAGAAGATAACTCCTCATTTGGCGCTAAAAAGGATAGAAACATCGTGGTTGGTCCAATTCTCACTTGGTAGGATGTTGGTAACGAAAGTACCCTCTTGGCTAATAATTGCTGAACATTTGTAATTCTTGGATCCTCGATACCAAATGCTTCATTTCTTGGATCAATCCCTAACGCATTCAATTCTTTCTCCGTCAAATTATATGGAGTCTTCGTTCCATCTTGTTGTATCACTACGATTCCAATCGAATTAAGATAACTTCCTGTACTCGTAAAAGTTACCTTTGGTTGAGGATTGGCTGCTTGACATTCGGCTAGTGTGGAATGACTATGTCCATCAATAACGATATCAATTCCCTCAACTTCCTTCAATAAATCCATGGTATTGATTTCATCCTTTGCTTTCATTCCAATATGTGTAAGTGCAACGATAATGTCGGCTCCTGCTGCCTTTAAATAAGAGACCTCTATCTTTGCACACTCAATTGGATCCATCAAAAGAATACCATCGACATGTTCTTCTTGATTTAAAAGCATAGTGGCTTCTGTTACAAGACCAAAAATCCCATATTTTATTCCGTTTCTCTCCAAGATAATATGCGAAGCCAACAAATTCTGATTGGTGTTTCGGACTATGACATTGGCTCCTAGAATTGAAAAGCTTGCTTCCTTCTTAAGTTCCACTAAATGTTCATATCCATATTCATAATCATGATTCCCACATACCATAGCATCATAACCTATGATATTCATCAACTGCACCATGGTTGCTCCCTGATCATTATTGGTAATGGTTGTTCCACGAAAGGTATCTCCAGCATCCAGTGTGATGACTTGTGCACCCGCTTGCTCCAATTTGATTTTTAATGCTACTACTGCTGTGATTCCAAGACTCTTATTTTGACCATAGAGAACACGACCATGCATATCATTCGTGTGAAGAATCACCGTGGAATTGTTGAGTGATTCGAGAAAGCCTTGGTTAACGGATTCCTTTACATTCTCTGACCTTGCAAGAATGGCTTGAGGAAGTACTGCATACATAACAAAAAAAAGCATGACAATCATCGCCATACTTTTTTTCCAATTTGACATACCCATCACCTCCATACATTGTTTCCAATTGAGTTTTGAAACTCCTTCTTTCACAAGTATATGAGGGGAAAGCTCTAATTCGAACCAAGTTCTTAGAGTCTTAGGTAATTAATATAATTAATGCATAAATATCTGAGCAATCAAAATAACAATTGGTAAGCTGATGATACTCATGAGTGTGCAAATTGTAAATACGTTGGATGCTCGTTCCACATCGCCACCATATTTATTTGCAAACAGCATAGCGGTAGAAGCCGTAGGACAAGCTGCTGAGATTAGGATAGCCAACCGAAGCATCTGATCCGATGGTATGAAAGCAAAGACAGCAATCACAGCAAAAGGAACGATAAAACTCTTTAAGATTACAATATAATAAACACGTAGTTTTTTAATCGCTGATAGTAAGTCACTTTGAGCAATATAGACACCTGAAACAATCATTGCTAATGGTGTATTCATACTTGCTACATATTCTGTCGCTTTAGCAACTGGTGATGGTAACTTAATTCCTAGAAAATACATCGAAAGTCCAAGAATAATGCAAACCATGGTTGGTGTAATGAACGGTTTGATTCTTTCAAAAAAAGTACGTTTCTCTTTTTTGTCCTTCTGATTCTTCATAAGGACAATCCCATATGTCCAAATAATAATATTAAATACAGTTAAATACGTGTTGCAATAAAACACACCCAATTTCCCAAAGATAGCGCTAATCAATGGGATTGCCATAAATCCACAATTCGTAAATATAACGCAAAATCGATCGGTTACTAGACTTTCTTTTTTTGCTTTGAATTTTAATAGATAGGAAATTAAAATACCTATCATAATACTAATAAGAGACAACCCAAACCCCAATAACATATTGGTTGCCTCAGCCTTGTCATAATCCATCTGATACGTATCGAGTATCATGGCTGGAATGACAACATATAATACAATACTTGTTAATTGCTGGTTGGTATGATCTGAAATCACCTTTATCTTATAAAGAATATACCCAACCATAAGTAATAAAAACATGATTGTTACTTGATTTACAAGTATCTTTGCATACTCCATCTTTTAATGCTCCTTACTAATTCACTAACTTATTCCTAACTTATTTACTAACATTAACCTACTAGATTTACTTATCTTCTCAACTAACTCTCAGACTTTACCTACCCTTTGTGAACGATATCTTTTCATGATATCTCAAAGCTGTCCTGCTGATAAAACCTTCTTACTTAAAAACTAAGCTTTTCTCAATTGGACTCCATATATGCATGCGTTTTCCACTTATCATTTATTATACGTACCACAAAGAAAATTGCTCGGAAAACCCAGTCTACTGTCATAGCAATCCAGATACCAAATAACCCAAGTCCAAATGCCTTAGCTAATATATAACTCAATGCAATTCGAAATGTCCACATGGAAACAATGGAAATTACCATGGTATATTTCACATCATTGGCTGCACGCAATGCATTTGGTAATGTAAATGCCATAGGCCAAATAAACATACAACAAATACAGTGATAAATTAATATTTTGGTTGCTAATTGTTGCGTTTCCATGGAAAGATGAAAAATACCAACCACCTGTGGCATAATAAGAATCATAATAACATTCAGTAGAATCATCGCAACATAGGCATACGACATTAACTTCCATATGTACTTCTTTGCTCCCTTTAAGTCCCCAGCACCAACGCTCTGCCCAACCACTGGAATCATTGCGAGTCCAATTGCAGAACCTGGAATACAGTTAAAGTTTGCCACTGAGTTACCCACTGCATTCGCAGCAATTGCTACGGTACCAAAGGATGCAACTAATCCACTCACTAGAATTTTACCAATTTGGAATACGCTATTCTCCAATCCATTTGGTATCCCAATTCTTAAAATACGCTTAATCATCTTTGGCTCATATCCTAAATGAAAGATAGAATCGATTGATATATCATGTACAGGTTTTCTCAACTTACTCATAATCCAAATGGCTGCTATGATTCGAGAAACTAAGGTTGGAATCGCAGCACCTTCTACTGATAATCCAAAGCCATAGATTAAGATAGCATTCCCAGCAATATTAATCGCATTCATTCCAATCGATACTCTCATCGATACTTTAGAATTTCCCATCGCACGAAATAATGCTGCTCCCGCATTGTATAAGGCAATAAACGGATAAGATGCAGCTGTCAAGTAAAAATATGTTCTAGCATACTTCATAATCGCTGGATCCAAATCCCCATAAATCAGATGAAGAATCCCACGATTTGCTACTAAACTAATAGTCATAAGAAGAATTGATAACACAGATACTGTAAGAACTAGCTGATTGGCAGCTTTTTTGGCATTTTCCTTGTCCTTATGCCCAAGATACTGAGCAGCAACAACAGCTCCACCTGTTGCTAGTGCTGAGAATAGACCGATTAATAAAATATTAAGCGTATCCACGAGTGAAATTCCTGAGACGGCTTCTTCTCCTCTGATTGTTATCATAATCGTATCTGCCATTCCAACAGCAACAGCTAAAAACTGCTCCACAATCAGTGGTAGGATTAATTTCATTAGTTGTTTTCTTGTAAACATAGGTATAATCTCTTTTCTATCATATCAATTATTATTTTGTCGCTATCGAACCATTATCCAACTTTTCATCATAAATAGCAAGCTAAATTTACCTAATCTTTCTAGAAACATTGCATTCCTAAGCAATTCTTGCTATAATTTCAAATTAATGTTCTATCTATGGTTCTATTTCAGATTACTTAGGAGGATTTATGAAGCTAATAGCAAGCGATATGGACGGTACCCTATTACAAGATGGTGCCATGCAAGTGAGTGATCGTGCAATCGATTTGATTTTGCAATTAACTCAGAAAGGGTATCTTTTTGTTGCTGCAAGTGGACGTCAATATTCGAATTTAAAACGTCAGTTCAAGGATGCTGCCAAAGATATGGCATTTCTTTGTGAAAATGGTGCCGTTGTCTTCTACAAAGACCAATTACTTTTTCATAGTCCAATGAAACATGCAATCGCTATGGAATTGTGTGAAGATATTTATTCCCGTTCTGGTTGTGAAGTTTTAATCTCTGGTAAAGATGTATCTTATCTAAAGCCAAAGGATCCAACCTTTCTTGATCGTATGCAAAACATTGTTAAAAATAACGTCGTTGTGATTCAAGAATTCACAGAAATCAAAGAAGCAATTGTAAAGATATCCGTATATGAAAAAGCAGGAATTGTAGAAAACTCCGCCAACTACTTTCTGAATCAATGGAGTTCTCGTCTCAAATGTACCGTTTCTGGTTTTGGCTGGTTAGACTTTGTGAATCCAGAGGTAAACAAAGGTAACTCACTTACGAATCTAATGAATACTCTACAGATAAAAAAAGAGGATACCTATGCTTTTGGTGATAATTTCAATGACCTTGAGATGTTAAAAACTGTGCAGTATGGATTTGTAATGGAGAATGCAGTGGAAGAAATTAAGCAACAATTCACTTACCGAGCAACTCTAGTGGAGGATGAACTAGAAAAGCTTTTGAATGGTTGTTGCTCTAGCCAAGGCAAAGAATAGTAATCATACAATCATAAGTAAATTCAGGGAGAGTCGTAAAATGCTTAATACAGCTATGGAGCGATCTCCTTTTTTTATATGATATATAGAAGATCAAATCTAAGCTTTTTACCTAACTATGCTGTTAAACGGTTCATCTTCATGTCAACAAAAAATTGTTTTTCTCATATATTATAAAAGAAGGAGGTAGCCAGCCATGTCACAATTAAGTAAAATCGTCGTCCTAGGTGGGGATAACCGTCAATATTATATGGTGGAACAGTTGCATGCTCTAGGGTTTCCTGTTGCTGTTTACGGACTTGATATGAAAGATTTGAGCCCTTTCATCTATGACGCCCATTCCATTCGCGAGGCCATGTCCTTTGGTAATATCGTAATTGGTCCCGTACCATTTTCCAAGAATAATAAAGACATCTTTGCTAAGACACCCATTGTGGATTTAACCATACAAGAGCTTTTACTCTATCTGACAGAGAAACACATCCTCTTTGGTGGAGTCATTCCGATATCAATCAAAGAACATTGTACAACAAATCACATTTCTTTTTTTGATCTTATGGAAGACGAAACGGTTAGCGTTGCAAACGCAGTCGCTACTGCAGAAGGTGCTGTACTTGAAGCAATTCTTAGAAGTCCACTGATTTTGCATCAAAACAAGAGCTTAATTCTTGGCTATGGACGTTGTGCTAAAATCCTTGCTGATAAGCTAAATGGCTTACACTCCAAGGTTACAATCGCAGCCCGTTCAAAGGAAGCACTATCCTATGCGGCTGCCTATGGTTATGACACAATCCCACTGACGGATCTCAATAAATATTTGGCAGATTTCCCATTTATCTTTAATACCATCCCATCGCTTATTATGGATGCTGCCAGCTTAAGCTATGTACAAAAGGATGTTACCATCATTGATATCGCTTCAGCACCTGGTGGAATTAATTATAGTTATTGTGAGCAGTTGCATATCAATGCCTCTTTATGCCTTGCTCTTCCTGGTAAATATGCCCCTAAGACTTCTGCACAAATATTAAACGATGCCATACTTTCTACCTTGACACGCACTATCTCCTCGTAATGCCAGGAAAGAAAGTGATTTTATGGAATTAACCGGTAAGAATATTGGAGTCGCTCTAACAGGCTCCTTTTGTACGTATGCGAATGTTATAAAACAAATTGAAAATTTAGTTAAGGAACATGCGAATGTAGTTCCTATCTTTTCTTATCACTCACAAACGATTAACTCTCGATTTGGTAATGCAGCGGATTTCATGGAACGCATCCAAGCCATCACTGGAAATACTGCAATTCGTACGATTGAGGATGCAGAGCCACTTGGTCCAAAAAACAAGCTTGACATTATAGTCATTGCGCCTTGCACTGGTAATACGATGGCAAAGCTTGCACAAGGTATCACTGACACACCCGTGCTAATGGCTGCCAAAGGTCATCTACGTAACAATAAACCGCTTGTAATCTCTATGGCAACGAACGATGCCCTTGGTTTTAACTTAAAAAACATTGGTGTATTACTTCCTGCCAAACACGTCTACTTCGTTCCATTTGGCCAGGATGATTATGTAAAAAAACCAAATTCCATGATTTCAGATACCACTCTAATTCTTCCAACTTTAAAAGCTGCACTTGATGGAATTCAGATTCAACCAGTTCTAACAACTTTTCAATAGATAAGGAACAATAATGAGCTGCCCTCGATCTCTTTCAAGAATCGATGACAGCTCGTTTTTTGTTTAATGCTTATAATAAAAGATAGCAAGTTGGGTACGATCACGTAATTCTAATTTCAACAGGATATTACTTAGATAATTTCTTACTGTTCCCTCACTTAAAAACAATCGATCCGCAATTTCTTTGTTACTGAGTCCTTCCGCTATCAACTCTATGATTTCGAATTCTTTTGAAGTTAAATCATACTTTTTATAATCAAATTTCGATTTATCCTGAACAAGATTCGGTAGCTTTGTTACGATGTCGCATCCAAACACACTTTGTCCAGTGGATACTGCCTTTAAGGCTGGAATGATACTGTCATAATTTTGCTTTAACAAGTACCCCTTCGCACCAAGCTTAAGTGCCTTTATAATATATTCATCATCCGAGAAAGTAGTCAAAAAGAGTATCTTAGCCTCTGGATATTGTTTCATAATCACAGCCGCTGCCTCTAAACCTGTCATAGATTCCATCCGAATATCCATTAAGAGAATGTCTGGTTGAAACTTTTTGTAAAGCTCGATTGCTTCCGTTCCGTCATGCCCAATTGCTAATACCTGAATGTCTTTCTCTGTCTCCAATATAATTTTTAAGGATGTACATACTAACTTGTCATCATCTACCACTAAAATTCTCATAAGAGCTTCCCCTCTCTTCTATCCTTTTTTCTTAGGAATCGTGATAAAGATACGATAACCATTCTCTGTGGATATGTTAATTGTTCCATGTAAGCTTTTGATTCTTTCTTGCATGTTAGTCAAACCAATCCCATTCTCTAACGATTCCTTTTTCTTACTTCCATTGTCATGAATGAGTAATTGATAGATTCCAGGATGTTCTCTCATTACAACTTCCACCTTCGTAGCATTGCTATGCTTGATGACATTGGTCTGAGCTTCCTTTAACACTGCCAAAAAGCATAATTTTACTTTACCATCTACCTGCTCGCTCATATCATAATCTAAGGAAATCGGACAAAAAACAAATTCCTTGATCAACTGATTTACTGACTCCTTTAAATCAATGCTTTCATCATGAAGATTATGCACACTGTTACGAATGGAACTCATTGCTTGGTCTAAGGTAATCTTTAACTCAGAGAGCCCCTCCTTCATCGATTCCTCTTTATTGACTGCAAGAAAGGCACCCACCATTAAGATGGAACGTGAAAGCATATGTCCAACGTTATCATGAATCTCTCTTGCGATACGATTTCTTTCCTGTAGCATTGCCATATGCACCTGGTTATCTTGATTTTCTTGGATTTGTCGATTTCTTGCTTCCATCATGAGGGCAACCTCATTTGAATTATCTTTCAAGGCTAAAAAGTTTTTATAAAGCTGTGATGCACTCCTTGTTCGATAGCTTGAAACCACTAACAATACATATAAAAAGACATAAAAAAATCGTTCAAACGTACTCATACCAGAATAGTAAAATACTGTTTCTAGCATTCCAATGACCACATACACATATTGCCGATAAAACGCGCTATCGTATAAGATCAGAGGTAGAAAAACAAGGCTATAAGGATAAAATGCACCAATTACTAAGCATACAATCGTGGTTAGATGCATCAACCATTTACAACGAAATAAGTAATTAAACTCACTGATGGCCATTGCAATCAAAAGCAATGCAATCGAGGTATTCGATTGATGGACAAGGTCAAGTAAAAAGCATCCACCCGCTAATAAGATGATTCGATCGATAATCCCATTCATTCTGCTTTCCTCCTCATTTTACCTAATTATATCATCAATTAAATAATGTGACAATTGTCACCTTGAGTTATGACAGGAGGCACTTAACTCAGGATACCTTTTCCGATATACTAGGCTTAGCATAAAAAGCAATGGAAGTTTGAAAGGAGTTCGTATGATAGTTAAAGTTGAAAATCTAGTGAAACGCTACAAAGATCTAGTAGCAATTGATCATTTAAATTTGGAAATTCAAAAAGGAGAAATCTTTGGATTGTTAGGACCAAATGGATCTGGTAAATCTACCACGATTGGATGTTTATTATCCTTACTCAGATATGATAAAGGGAGCATCCATATCTTTGACAAACCAATGACACCAACGAGTTATGATTTGAAGCGTCGCATCGGTATCGTTTTACAGAATGTTGCAGTATTTAATGAATTAACCGTTTATGATAATATTGATTATTTTTGTGGTCTGTATGTGAATGACAAAGGTAAACGTAAGCAGTTAGTTGAAGAAGCAATTGCCTTTGTTGGTCTTGAGGATTATAAGAAATTCTATCCAAAGAAACTATCTGGTGGTCTGTTACGCCGTTTAAATATTGCCTGTGGTATTGCACATAAGCCAGAATTGATTATACTAGATGAGCCTACGGTTGCTGTCGATCCACAAAGCCGTAATAAGATACTAGAAGGTATCGTAGAGTTAAACCGTCAAGGTGCAACGATTATCTACACCTCTCACTACATGGAAGAGGTGGAACAAATCTGTACTCGTATCGCCATCATTGATAAAGGAAAAACCATCGCAATTGGTACGAAGCAAGAATTAAAATCAATGATTAAAACTGCTGAAACCATTACGATTGATATCTTAAATTTCCCAATGGAGCACATCAATGGAGTCAAGGAGTTACCTCATGTTTACCAAGTAACGTATGAAGAACAGAAACTTAAAGTTGTATACAGTGGTGGTAAACATAATTTAATACGTTTGCTTGACTACCTAAACAAAGAAGAAATCCATTTTGGTAGGGTATATTCAGAACTTCCAACGTTAAACGATGTATTCCTTGAAATCACTGGCAAAGAGTTAAGAGATTAG
Organism: Bacillota bacterium; assembly: GCA_023415655.1. Classification (GTDB taxonomy): domain Bacteria; phylum Bacillota; class Clostridia; order Lachnospirales; family Lachnospiraceae; genus Lachnoclostridium. The sequence continues at coordinate 11,019 of JAEZKD010000067.1, forward strand.
GAGGCCATTATGTTCTTTCACCAATATAAATATCGAATCAAATATTTTCTAAAAACACCAACCATTCTTTTTTGGGCGCTGATTTTTCCAATGCTACTTGGAACTTTGTTCCAAGTAACGTTTGGCTCTGCGATGTCACGTTTGGAAAGTTTTCATACCATCCCAGTTGCTGTTGTTGCAGAAGCTGATACTGAGGCAAACAAGGCATTTACAACAATGCTTGAAGAAATCACCTATACCAACGATGATAAGATGTTTGAACTGACCTTTACCGATTCCAATGATGCCTTAGAGCTTCTGATGGGGAATAAAGTAGACGGTATCATAACACTCGGTGAGCAAAGAACCTTACAAGCTTCTGGTTCTGGCATCAATCAAAGTATTCTACGCCAGTTTTTAAATCAATATTTGCGTAGCGAAGCATACATCAATGATATCATGTTGAACCAACCAGAGAACTTAGAAAAAGCAATCTCAAATCTTTCAACCAATCTTGATTTTGTGCAATCCACTTCCCTGAATGGTGGTGACATGAATGCTCTTAACCAATACTTTTATGCATTGATCGCAATGGTATGTCTCTTTGGATGTTACCTAGGTTTACAAAATGCAATTGGCATTCAAGCAAATCTTTCTGCCATTGGGGCAAGACGATGCTCTGCTACTTCAAAGAAAATGACCTTACTTTGTGCCGATTCGTTTGCTGCTCTAACGATTCACTTTAGTGAAATCGTGATTGTGTACTTATATCTTCGATTTATCCTCGGTGTTCCGATTGGAGAACAACCACTTTACTTTTTCCTTACTTGTTTCTTTGGTAGTTTGATTGGTATCTTTTTAGGACAGTTCATTGGCATTGTTTTCAAAGGATCCGAATCAGCAAAGGATGGTATCTTAACCTCAGTTAGTTTAATTATGAGCTTTTTAAGTGGTTTGATGTTCTCGAATATGAAGGATGTTGTTGAAAAAAATGCACCATTTTTAAATCGCATTAATCCTGCTGCTTTAATTACGGACTGTTTTTATAGCCTTTCCGTATTCAATGATATGACTCGCTACTATCAGAGTTTGATTTCCCTTATTATCATCTCACTCATCTTTTTAGTTGCTAGTATCCTGTTAGTAAGGAGGGAAAAATATGAAAGTATTTAATACATTCTTCAAAATAACCAAAAAGAATATTGGTCTGATTATTATGTACATTGCGATTTCTATCATTATAACAACGATTTCTTCACAGAATTCACCAGCCAGTGACTTAGAATCTTTTGAAGATACTAGTATCAACTTATCAATCATTGATCGTGATCATTCGACAACAAGTCAAGGGATTCATACTTTTATTGGAGCAACCAATCGTATTGTGGAGATAGAAGATGATATGGAAGTGTTTCAGGATGAATTATATTATCGTAATATTCATCTCATTCTCATCATCCCTGAGAATTTTGAAGCAGACTTAATTGCTGGTAAGGATGTAACCATACAAAGTATTGAAGTTCCAGGTGCTTATGCAAGCCTTTATATCAATATACAATTAGAGCAATACTTAAATACCTTAAAGAACTATCTTACTCTTGACATGGATCCAGAAACTGCACTTCAAAAAACAACCGAACTAATGAGTCAGCAAGTCGAGGTAACGATACAAGCGAAGGAAACTGCTGTGACTGAGGTAGTTAATTATTATCGTTTTTATAGCTTTACACCATATGCGATTGTTGCTATTATGACAAGTATCCTTGGTACCGTACTTCTAGTATTCAATCAAGAAGATTTAAAAAGACGTACGATTTGCTCTGCAGTATCCTTAAAGAGTAGGAATTCACAGCTCGCTCTTGGTTGTGGTATCTTAGCAGTTGGTGTCTTTGTTGTCTTGACTATTATCCCAATTATTATGTATGGAACTGACTGTTTTTCTGATCCTAATTACATCTACCTACTTTTGAATTCGATGGCGATGACGCTAGTAGCTACTTCCATTGGTTTCTTCGTTGGTACCATTAGTAAAAAGCCAGAACACGTAGCAATTTGGAGTACTGCATTATCACTTGGGCTTAACTTTTTAGGAGGTATCTTCGTTCCTCTATCCATTATGCCAGAGAACGTTACCAACATCAGTAAGTTCATTCCAACCTACTGGTATTCTACTACTTCCTCGATATTATCGATTAATTCCTACCTCAAGGGAGAAAACTTTAATGATGTTGTCTTTGGCATCCTAATTCAGATTG
>JAEZKD010000101.1 GCA_023415655.1 Bacillota bacterium
CACTTCAACTAATAAGATATAATGTCGATGATGAAAGTTTTTGAAAGGGGTGTATAAATGTTAGAAGATTTAATTACTAAAGCTAAAAAAATATATTTACAAGAAGTAATAAGAGATGGTGAATCCAGAGAAAGAAGTTTATTAAGAGAATTAAATAAGCAAGTTTCCGAGATAGCCCAGATGGAAGTAGATTTAGAGTTGCAGATTGCTCAATCAGATACATATACGTCAACTTCAAGGTATAGAGAAGATAAACGAAGAATAGAAGTTGCAAGAATATCATTGAACAATGCATTTGCAGTGAGAGAAGTAGAGCTTAAAGATATAATCTATAAAAAGGAGTTATTAAAAAAGCAACTAGAAGAGTTAAGTAAATCAGAAAGTGACTTTTTCACTGTTCAGGTTGAATAACATGAAAGCATCCTTCGGGGTGCTTTTTGTGTAAAAATAAAATCTAGGTAGAATTGAACATTGACAAAACAAACATATGTTCGATATAATGCATATTGAATATGGATAAATTCTCCTGTAATTGTTGAACAACGACATATTATGATGTATAATGTTGGAAAATGATAATGAGGGAGATGAACAATTGACAGAGCCAGATATTAAAGAACAAATTAGTACTGCCTATTTACAAGCAATGTCGTCGGATGCAGGTATTATATGCTGGTTAGCCGGCAAAGATTATGGTATTGATGGAAGATTTAAAGATGTTGAATATGATAGTATACGAAAAAGGTATAATGAGACAGGATTTGGAATAGACTTTCAGGTGAAAGCATCTGTTAATGTTCAAAATAAAAAGGGGTATATTGTTTACGATTTGGAAGTTAAAAATTATTTGGATCTTATTAAAACAAATATTGGAAGCCCACGGATGTTAATCTTATATTCTATGCCACGAGAAAGAAATGAATGGGTACATATTGATGAAGATAGGCTTGTATTAAAAAAATGTGCATGGTGGTGTTCACTTAAAGGATTACCAGCAGTTGTTAATCGTGAAAGAGTTAGGATAAGGATTCCAGATAATCAAATACTTACATCAGATGAGTTGGTAAGATTGATGAAAAATGTTAAGACAAAGGGGGGGATTGTATAATGAAAGTAAATGGTTCTAACAATTTATTTAAAATTACAGCTCCTGCATTTGAAAAATATTTACTTTTAAATGGATGGAAACGAGAGTATGATTTTGCAAATCAGAATTTAATGGTTTTTAATTATAATGATAGACGGATATCCATTCCTGCAAGTGAAAAGTTTGATGATTTTTATTTTGGAATTGAGAATATTTTAGAAATGCTCTCTTTTTATAATAAAAAAGATTTGAATGATATAGTATATGATATAATTTCTTCATACACAGAACGGATGGAGTTTAGAATAATATCTAAATTATCAGAAGATGGTAAACTACCATTCGGATACGCATCAAATTGCATCGAAGGATTAAAAGATCTTATCTTATATTCCGCGTGTGCAGAGAATAATAAAAGTCCAGTCTGTGTTCGAACAACAAATATAGCCAAAGAGGTTTTAGATAATTTTAAGATGGCGCAAACTGAAGTAGGAAGTTTTATTATTAATATTGAAACAGCTATTGGAGATGAGGGAACAGAGCAACTTACTTTTGATGAATGTAATATTACGCCACCACTAGAACACAAAGTTATAGATAGAATATATACAGCTATAAAACAAGTGGATGAAGTGGCTTCTGAGAAAACGAGTATCGAGAATATTATTGCAGATGGTTACGAAACTGGAATTACTGCAAATATGTGTGATGCATTTTTAAAATTGAAGCCAGAATATGTAGATGCTGAAATTCAAACAACTATTAGGTATGCGTCAGCTATAACACGTAGTCTTGGTAATTCTAAAGTAATTAATTTTAAAAATAAACATTTTTATATAATCGATGAAATAGCTAAAAAATATCGTGAGACAGAGAAATTTGTACAAGCAACTTTAAGCGGATATATTAATACTCTTAAAAAGAATTCATATGAAGATCAAAAAGAAAAGCATATTGGATTAACTACATTAATAGATGGGAAGCTTAGAAATATTAAAATATTTTTGAATGATTTTGATTATAGAATAGCTTGTGATGCCCATAGAGATCAAGAAGAAGTAGAGGTTTCTGGGATTCTAGATATGAATAATCGTATTTGGGAAATGCAACAAGTAGATATATTTAAAATTATTTAATGAGAAGAAGGAACCTGCAAGGGTTTCTTTTTTATTAAAAAAAGGAGGTAAGTCTGATGGCAGAAGATAAATTAACCGATAAACAAGGAGCTTTTGTGGATGAATATCTGGTAGATTTTAATGCCACCAGAGCTTACAAAGCAGTTTATAAGAAGGTTAAGAGCGATGATGTCGCAGCTGCAGCAAGCGCTAGAATGTTAAGAAATGTTAAGGTTAAAGAATACCTAGATAAGCGCATGAAAGACCGCGAAAAGCGTACAGAAATCACTCAGGACAAGGTTCTTGCAGAGCTTGCACAGATAGCTTTCGCTAATGGAACCGATTTTGCAAAAGTGGTTGAGCGACCTATGATTGTGAATAATAGTTATGTCATGGATCCTGATACTGGGCAATTGAAAACGTACACAGCTGTGGAGCTGGTACCTACTGATAAGCTTTCAGAAGATAAAAAGAAAGCTATTTCAGTCATAAAGGAAGGTAAATACGGAATTGAAGTAGCAGCGTGTGATAAAGTACGTGCATTGGAGCTCCTTGGGCGTCACCTTGGTATGTTTAAGGAGCAGATGGAGTTATCCGGTGATGTCGGTGTGAAGATAGTGGATGATGTGTAATGAGAGAGATTAGAATATCAGATATCATAAATGATTGCTTTAAGGAGTTCTGGCGAGTTTCTAAAGAGCATAAATATCTTAAGTATGTACTGAAAGGTGGCCGTGCTTCCGCAAAGAGTACTCACATAGGATTCCGTGTGATTATGGAAATCATGAAATACCCTGTGTCTGCATTGGTGGTTCGTAAAATTGGTAATACACTTTCCGAATCCGTATATGAGCAGCTGAAAGAAGCAGCTGACATTCTTGGTGTATCACAGTACTTTAAGTTTAATTCATCTCCTCTACAGATCACATACATAC
>JAEZKD010000103.1 GCA_023415655.1 Bacillota bacterium
TTATAGCAAACTTATTCTATCATTTTTTTAAAGTAATAAGAAGTCATAAAAATGTACGAGAAACATTTTATTATTCTGTATACTTTTCATAATCAAACATCTTGACTAAACTTTTTTCTCATGATAGTATACTTAAAGTCCTAGTATCTATATAAAGATTGTATACATAATATATGAACTTTTCTATTAGGAAAATTTATTTCTTACATATATCATACAACTGATTCATTATTTAGATACAAATAGGGCCTCTTACGACATCCTCAATTCGAATATGAGAATCGAGAAAATGCTTCTTGATTTCACATAGAGTTTACTTAACGGTAACATGACAAAAGATAAAATTTAGAAAGGGGCTAATGTAAGGTTACAATGCTAAAACTACAAAAGATAATAGGGAAAAAGAACACTCTCGGTAATGCTATGGTTAAGGGGTTTGCTGTCATACTAATTATGATTGCAACTCTACTTGTATTCTCTGCGGTGGGAACTAAGATCATAGGAACTATTAGTGATTCCATTGCAAGTTCAAATCATTTTAACAACAAATTATATGCAGCAGAAGTCGCTCATTATAAGTGGAGTAATAATTTGGTTTACTCCTTACACACTGGAAAGGAATTCACTGGAGGAAGAGATCCGAAAGCATGTGATTTTGGTAAATTTATTTATAGTGTAGACTTAAAGAAAAATCAAGAATTCAAAGTGTTTTTAGAGAAAATCGAGCCAATGCATAATGCGATTCATCATGCAGCGGATCAAATACTCAGTTTACAAAGTACTGACATTGAAGCAGCAACTGCCTTGTATGAAACTGAGGTAATGACCAATATTGAAAAATTAGTTGCTGAATTAGAAAATCTAATTAATAATACCAACTCAGACATTGTAAAGGAGGAGCGTAAATTCTCTTCGATTCTCAATGTGGTCGTATTATTATGTGTAGTTAGTACCGCACTTATTGGATTCTCTTGTGTAAAAGTTTATGCGTTTATCAAAAAAGAAGTTGTCGAAAACCTCAATACAATTACAAATGAGGCGAAGCAATTATCAAAAGGTAAACTTAACCTAGATTTTAAAGTAGAATGTAAGACGGAAGAGATGAAGGAGTTAAGTCATTCCCTCGACTTCTCAACCAAAGAATTATGTCGCTATGTAAGTGCAATCGACACTCGTATGGAGGAGTTCTCAAAAGGAAACTTAACATCAAAATCTACAGAAAGCTTTATTGGTGATTTTGCTAAGATTGAAAAATCAATTGAAAACTTTTCAAGAAATATCAGTCGTACGCTAGAGGAAGTTATACTAGCATCCGATCAGGTGGCTGCAGGAGCAGACGAAATCTCTTCTGGAGCTCAGGAACTATCCTTTGGGGTAACAAAGCAAGCGAATGGTGTAAAAGAATTATCTGCTACGATTGATGATATCTCTGAACAGATCACTTCTACGGCTAATAATGTTAAGGGTATTAATGAATTAATGATTGATACCTGTGACATGGTTGGTAATGGTAATACTAAAATGAAAGAGATGATGGATTCGATCACTGAGATTACTGAGAAATCCATGGAAGTCAAAAAAATCATTAAAACAATGGATGACATTACCTTCCAAACAAACTTGCTTGCTTTGAATGCTTCCATTGAAGCAGCAAGAGCTGGTACATCAGGGAAAGGCTTTGCAGTTGTTGCAGATGAAGTTAGAAATCTTGCACAGAGTTCCTCAAACGCTGCAAAGGATATTGAAAAATTAATCCAAGATACTATCATTGCCGTTGAACAAGGATCTAAAATTGCAGCTGAAACTGCAGTTATCTTAGAAAAAATCAATCAACGTTCCAATGAGATTGATGAAAAGGTAAATGAAGTTACCATTGTTACAAATAAGCAGATTGATGAAATTGAACAAATAACCAAAGAAGTAAATGAAATCTCTGCTGTAGTTCAGTCAAATTCTGATACCTCTGAGCAAAGTGCTGCTGCAAGTGAGGAGCTTTCCGCACAAGCGCAATTATTACACGAATTGATGCAGCAATTCAATCTCAATAACAACAACTATTAAACCAGTCAAATCTAACAGATTATTTTATAATTTGCTTAAATAATCGTTTATTCTACTTTCTATCAAAAATTTTGATCCTTATTCGTTTGTGAAGAGGGTCATATACGTATATCTGAAAGCATGAGACTATGAGCAGGCAAATTGTTTTACAATCTGCCTGTTTTTTGTTGCCTAAATTAGTGAATTTTGAAAGGAAACATTAAAATGAGATTAGTACCTGTTGGTTGTTTAAAAGAAAATACAGTGATAGCAATCGATGTCATAAATAGTGATGGAAGAATATTATTAAAGAGAAATCAAAGAATATCAAAATTTGGGATTGACACACTGAACCGCCTAGGCGTTACTCACGTCTATATACGAGATGAATTCTGCTATAATAATGATGATAGATATACGGTAGACTTATGTAAATTTAGTGAAAGTATAATTAAATTAAAGCAAATAGCAAGTAAGGTAAGTTCCGGAACCTCGGGAGAGGCTGATATTAAGGCCGCATACGATGTAGCTAGAAAAATTGTGCTTGATTTGAATAAATATGGGAATGATTTTAAAATTGTATACGAGCCTAGTAAAATGATCGTTAACTCCTTGGTAGAGCGTTGTATCTATGTTGCCATTATGTCCACAGCTTTAGGCTTTAAAATGAAACTTCGTCCAGAACAACTTATAAAATTATGTTTAGCAGCATTGCTAAAGGATGTAGCTCTGTTTTCCCCTAAAATCAAAGCGATGGATGAAAATGTATATTATCATCATCCACTCAGTGGTTATCAGCATTTAAAGGAAAACTATAACTTAGATGAAGACATTCTAAACGCAGTATTACATCATCATGAGCTCAAGGACGGAACTGGATTCCCAAACAAGTTAACAGGAAACGATATCTGCCAGTTTGCACGAATCATAGGTGTTATTGATAAATTTTATGAAATCAAATCAAGCCATGAGATGCTATCAGGCGCTCAGGATACATTTGAGAGTGCACTTCAAAGTATTGTAAAGATGTATGATACTGAGGTACTTTCATACTTCTTTAAAGAGACCGAAATCTTTACACTCGACACATTGGTTCGATTAAATAGCGGTGATATCGCTGTCATCATGCAGAATAATTCTTCTAATATCCTCAGACCTGTGATTAAGATTATTAAAAGCAATTATTTTAGATCTGGTGAAGAAATAGAATTACAAAAGTACAGTAAATTAAAAATTGAGAGTATTGTATATTACGTTGATTAAGAATTAAATACAGCCCCTATTTGATGCTATCCATTGAATGAAGGATACATCTGATAGGGGCTGAAGTATTATTATTTATGATCTAATTTCGTTCTTTTTACATCTAATTCACACGATATTGCTAAATTATAAATATATGCATTTCTTACTTCATTCAACATCTTTTCTTGCATATCTTCAGTAAAATTCAAGGCATTGATTTTCATAGCATAATTCATAACATAAGTTCTAATGTCTTGTATTCGGTCACACTTATAGTAATTCAAACCTTCAGCAGGTACTTTATAAGAGTTACCTAATAACTCTGCAAACATTCTTCCGCCAAATAAATCTGCAAGAAATCGTGTATATGCATATGCTATGATTAATTCTGGATTATTTATACCAATTTCTTTGACTCTAGCAACCATAGCCATCGTAGAAGCACATAACTCAAATTTGCTCTCTTTTTCTTTTGAAAAATAAGCCAGGTCTTGCTCGATTAGGTGAAAACGATACAATTCTTTCGTAGCAAATTCTTTCACAACTTCATTGCTTCTATTTTCTTCAATGGTTTCTTCAATGATTTTATACATAGCACTTAAATTAAATAGGTACTCTGCATATTCCTCTATACTTGCATTTCCCTCTACTAGTTTTTTGATAATTCCTGTATGCTCAGTAGCTTCATGCAATGTTTCCGAACTTTGTCTTATTTTTGAAATGAAATCCATACTAGTTACCACCTGATTTATATTTTTGTCAGTACTGTTTAAAAGCACATCATAAGTTTCATATATACAGTACCCAATATCCATCATTTCCATTCCAAATACTATAATTGAGCGTATTCTAACAAGCATATGTACATGATTTTTTTATTTGAAGAAAAGCTAATTGAGACCACATCGGGATATTGATATCTGATATAACGTAAAATGGAGTTATCAGCTTTCACTGATAACTCCATTCCGTTCGTGCAGTCGACGGGACTTGAACCCGTACGAGCGCAATGCTCACTAGATCCTTAGTCTAGCGCGTATGCCAATTCCGCCACGACTGCAATTTACTACCCGTTACACGTAACGGGCAGTTATTAATATAACATGAAAACTCAAAGATTGCAAGTACCTTTTTGAAATTTTTCGAATTTTTCAAACAAACGTACTCAACTGTAAACAATTTATCCAGGTTTAGCTCGGCTTATAGGATAAAATGTAAGTTCCTGGATGAAAGATTGTAACAACGATAATGTTTGGCGCGACACTTGCGGTATTCATCTTACCAATGATACTTTTTTTATTCGGTGTAAAATACAAAGCAGTGTCTGTAAGTTTAAACTCATTTGGCACTGTAATCTTCACCGTAAGTGGAAACTGGTCAATTACATCTTCATTCGTCGCTTCTATTTCAAATGCGATAAAAGTACTCTTTCGAATTGCACGTGTTAATAATCTTGTTACGGTTGCATTCCCGATACTCGTACCTTTGATCGACGTTTTATCTATATTCTTTGGTATGGAAACCGATACAGTTGCTTTATTGGTCCCATTGCTAATTGTAAAGGTGCTTGCATTACTAAAGTCCATCTTATGCTCTGCTACCCCTTGTACAATGATTTCCGCCTTAAGCCCCCCAACTTCTACCGTAACAATTTGATATCCAACATAGGTAATCGTTGCTGATAGTAAATTAAATTGCTTAATCTTAGCTGTACTACCATCATTATAGGTACCTGTCACATCAACATCAATCGGATTTACCGAATAGCCAACCCCAATCGCATCTCCAATGTATCGAGCAGTGATACTCTTCAATTCTTTATTAGCTCCAACCACATTAAAGGATACTGTTTTTCCATGATAGCTTGCAACCACCACTTGGGTTCCTGTTGCACCAATAACCTCTGGTGTTAGTGTATAGTTATTAATTTTCTCACTTGAACCATCTTTATAAGCAGCTGTTATCGTAAGATTACTTGGATCGATTCGATTTCCAACAGTTACAGATCCTCCGGAGTAGGTAGCATACAATGCAGTAATCTCTTTTGGTTCTGTCCCATAGACATCAATCTGCATTACCTTCCCCTCACTGGTCAGATAAAGAGTGTTTTTCCCTACATTAGTAATCACCTTAGTTTGAAGAACAAAGTCCGTCAAACTATCGGTTGATCCATCACTAAAGGATGCTAGTACCTTAACATCATTACGGTCCACTGAATTACCGATACTAATCAATGGCCCCGCATAATACGCATATATACTCAACAACTTCTTTCCTGTTACATAAAAGTTTGCTGTCTTTCCCTCATAGATAACCATGAACTGGTTAGAACCCTCTTGAGTCACTGTTTTAGATACAATGGTATAGTTTGTTATCTCATTCGTAACACCATCATTATACGTTGCAGTAACTGTTAACTTACTTGGATCAATTTCTTTTCCAAGAATAACAGCAGGTCCCGAATAAGATGCATTAATCGAAACAATTTCTGCTTCCTCTGCATGTGCTATTGTAATAGGCTCTTCCCATAATTGTATCGAAGTCATCATAAGCACACTCACCAGTAGCAGTGCGATCCATTTTTTTATGTATTGAGTCATGAACTGATCTCTCGTTGTTTGTTTCATTGTAATCTCCCTTCTTATCGGTTCCGATTCATAGAATGATTCAATTCTATTATCGGCGATATTATATAAAATGTGAAGTATTTTCTTATATTTAACCATAAAAAGATTCAAGCCTTAAGATTATGTCTGTAATCTTAAGGCTTGAATTATGCTATGACTATAAAATTATACGCCAGAATAGCTTGAGAATCCACCATCGATTGGGATTACTACACCAGTAATAAACCCTGCTGCTTCATTGTTCAATAAAAAGAGAATACTACCAAGCAATTCTTCCGCCTCTCCAAATCGTCCCATTGGAGTTGCTGCCAATATCTTTTTGGTACGATCCGTTGGAGTCCCATCTTCTTTAAATAGTAATTTCTCATTCTGTTTTGTAACGAAAAAGCCTGGTGCTATTGCATTGACACGTATCTCTGTCTTTGAAAAATGCACTGCAAGCCATTGAGTGAAATTACTGATTGCTGCTTTTGCTCCAGAATATGCTGGAATCTTGGTTAAAGGAGTATAAGCATTCATCGAAGATACATTGATGATATTACAACCTTTTCTCTCCACCATATCTCGTGCAAATACCTGAGTTGGTATGAGCGTTCCAATAAAATTAAGAGAAAACACAAAATCAACACCAGCTTTGTCTAAATCAAAGAAAGATACGGTATCTGCCTCAATATCCCCTGGTTCATAATACTCCTTTGTTGTGGTCGCTTTAGGATTATTACCACCAGCTCCATTGATGAGAATATCGCAAGGTCCAAAGTCTTTTAGCAACTCCTCATGCACTTGCTCACACATCTCCTTTTCTAGTACATTGGCTTTATAAGCTTTTGCTTGATATCCTTGCGCATTGATTTCCTTTGCAATAGCATCTGCTGCCTCCAAATTATAATCCAGCAAAGCAACTTTAGCTCCACATTGCGCAAGTGCCTTTGCAAATATAGAACATAAGATGCCACCAGCACCTGTTACAACTGCTACTTTCCCATTCAAATCAAGTGTCATCGGTAATTTCATCCTTGCTTTCCTCCTTTACTCATCTTTTCAATTGCTTCCCACAAACCATTTAAGTAGGTTGCTCCTAATGCTCGATCATATAATCCATAACCAGGTCGTCCAGTTTCTCCCCAGATCATTCTTCCATGGTCTGGACGGATGTAACCTCGAAATCCATTGTCATAAAGCGCCTTCATGATTTCAAACATATCAAGGCTTCCACACGAGGATAAGTGAGCTCGTTCTTCAAATCCATTCTCCACCAATGCAACATTTCTCATGTGAACAAAATGGATTCGTCCCATGGCTGCATATTTGGCTGCTAATTTAGCCACATTATTTTTACAAGAACAGCCAAGAGATCCTGTACATAGTGCAATTCCATTATTTTTCTCATCCACGATGCGCAAAAATCGATCTAGATTCTTTTCATCTGTGATAATTCTTGGTAATCCAAAGATACTCCAACAAGGATCATCCTCATGAATCGCCATCATAACTCCTACTTCTTTTGCTACCGGTATCACTGCTTTAAGAAAATACTCTAGGTTCTCCCAAAGCTTTTCCTCGGACATCTGTTTGTACTCATTCACAACGTCTTTGAGCTCTTCTCTAGTATAGCTTGCATCCCAACCTGGAAGTGTCAAATCACCGTTGGTTGGATCAACCTTATCTACTTGATCTTGATAATAAACAAGCGTTGTTGAACCATCTTCCAATTTGTGATCTAATTGAGTTCTTGTCCAATCAAAAACTGGCATAAAGTTATAACACACACATTTGATCCCTGCAGCTGCTACTCGGCGAATGTTTTCACAATAATTCGCGATATAGCGCTCACGTTCTGGCTTTCCAAGCTTAATATCTTCATGAACGGGGATACTTTCAATTACTTCAAAATGTAAGCCTGCCTCTTCGGTTAATTTCTTTAATCGCTGAATCGTTTCATTGCTCCATACTTCTCCAACTGGAACATCATAAACTGCAGTTACAATGGAATACATTCCTGGAATCTGGCGGATATTCTCAAGAGTAACTTTATCGTCTTCACCATACCATCGAAATGATAATTTCATACATAGCCCTTCTTTCTTAAAATCTATCTTTACTATTGTTTACTTATTCTACCTAGATTATGAGTTCTACATTTCTGAAACGATCAAAACAAAAAAAACTTGCATTTACTTTTAATTCGTAAATGCAAGTTTTTTAAAAAATGCAGTTGATGGGACTTGAACCCACACCCGGGAACCCGGACATGAACCTGAATCATGCGCGTATGCCAATTCCGCCACAACTGCAATTAGTTTTAAGACTTTCCTATTATAGCATGGTAAAAACTTTAATTCAAGAGAATTTCTTGTGTTTTACAACCAAAAATTTCACATTTTAATGCTACAATTTTTATGGAGATTTTTACTATAATTTGCAATATTTAGTATAATTTGATATAATTTAGTATCGCTTGTAAGAAACTAGTATTTCTGAATATTAAGAATTGTTATTTTAAAATAGTTATATTTTAAAATAACAAATGAGCGAGGGGGGGAATGTATGCTCAGCTTCGAATACATACATAAAGATGATCTTGCAATCTTTATACTTCAATTGCATGAGAATGTTTTATATCTTTGCTACTCAGATGAATGTAACTGCGAATTACTTGGAATATCCTATCCTTACATAGGCTATAAACCACTTTATCTATATGTGGAGGATTCTCTTTATCATAGTCTTTTGTCCATCTGCAAAAAGCTAGGTAACGTCTATCAAGCATATCGTTTTACATGTTTTTTCCCACATAAGGATGGTAAGATACCCGTACTTGTCAACATTATCTCAATTGATTATGAGAATGAAAGGCGGTTTCTAGGATATTGCTCTCAAATAAATCACTCCGTAACTGAATCAAAAGAAGTATTTGCGAATGAGCTAAATAAGGCATATTATAATACAAACTTTGACAAATTGCTCACCTTACAGCTAACTTCAAACAATAACTTAACGGTTATGGATTATAACAAAAGCTTTCAAGATTACTTCCATATATCTAACGATACTATGACAAGTAGAGATTTAAAAGACCTTGTTCCATTTGATATATTTAATTTCTTTCTCTGCAACTGTATATTATCGTTATCGAGTGAATCAGCTATCAGTCGTTTGCTCAATTATACGAATACGAGCTCCTATCCGTTACTAAGTGGCATTCAATCCATGCAATTACTTATTACGTTTCTTCCTGTGAATTCAGAGCAAGGAGATCTTATACATTGCTGCATTCGGGATATTACACATGAAATGGATACAACCAAAGAAACGAGATATTTATTAGAGGAATACGATGCTTTATTTAATACCAGTATCAATGCTACTTCAATCCTTAGCTGTATTGATCCACTTCAGCCACAATTGGAACGAATGAATCCAAGTATGAAGCAATTGTACTGTCAAATTCCTGATCTGATAAATCTGGATTTTTCAAAACAATATATTTGGATGCAAATGTTAACAATAAGAGCAACGGTGGAAGATACTCTGACGATATCAAGCAATAATTTAACCTACCATTTCAAATTAGTGATTGTACCTATTTTCAGAAACAAACATCTTATAAAAGCGATTGTTAACCTTATTAATACCACTGACCAAATTATTTCAACAACCAAAAAGCTAATTCGACTTACCCCAAGGGAAGAAGAGATTATCACTCATGTGATTGCTGGAGAAAAGAATGACTTCATTGCACAGAAACTAAATGTAAGTGTTGGTACTATAAAACGTACTCTTTCCAATGCTTATAACAAATTAGGCATTTCTTCTAGAGTTGAATTGATAAACTACTTCCATTCCCATAACTAAACATGCTTTCACGCCCTTTTACACCATAAATCAACTAAAGTTGTATTTTATTACTATGAAACTGTTGCTATAATCATTAGTGGAACACAAGTTAGAAATAGATAATAAGGGAGAAAGTTAAAGATGGCTAGTTTAATCACAAGGGAAGGAAAAAGGATTGTAACCGAAGGTGAATTCGTCTTGCAATATGAAGTAACGCGGTCCATCAATCCTGTTTTCGATGAGTTCGAGCTTTGGGAATTTGGACTACATTGCGAATTATTTGATGACCAACATGTACTTCTTTCAGAAGCACAAGTCAGGCACATCACACCGAAAGAAGAATTGATTCAAGCTTTGCTAGATACGATGCTTCAACATAAGGTGTTTCCTGTACACCTAGTAGATGTCGTATCCGATGAATTAATCAAGTATCTTGACTGTGAGTAATAATGTGATTATTTACTAATCACTATGCTTACATAACAATGCCCTTACCATATTACAGAGGGGGAACTGTAATATGGTATGGGCATTTGAATTTATCTAATATTACTTTTTATTTTTGTATTAAACTTTCATCCAAAACAATAGTAAAAGGTCCATCGTTTTCTAAACTAACTTTCATGTCCGCACCAAAGATACCCGTTTGTACATTTGGCACTACCGTCCTTGCTTTTTCTATCATCGTTTCATATAAGTGTTTCGCATGATCAGGCGAGCCAGAACGGATAAAACTTGGGCGATTCCCTTTTTTACAGTCTGCATAAAGTGTAAATTGAGAAACTAAGAGTAATTCTCCAGACACATCTGCCAAGGAAAGATTTGTTTTTCCTTGTTCATCTTCAAAAATTCTTAACCCTAATAATTTTTTCAGATAAATGTCTACGTTCTCTGTGGTATCCTCATTTGAGATTCCCACAAACACTAGCAGCCCCTTTTTAATTTGCCCAGTAATTTGTCCATCTACCACAACCTTAGCATGATTTACACGTTGTATCACTAGTCTCATAAGTGGTTACTCCATTGTCAATTATTTTAAGATATCAGACAAGAAGCTTTCACCAGCAATTTCTTTCTTAATGCCAAAATAGTCTACAATAGTTGCTCCTATATCAGCAAAGCTTTGTCTTGTATTAAGATTATTGCCAGCCTTGATTTGATTTCCATAAACAATCATAGGTGTATATTCTCTGGAGTGATCCGTGGATGGTGTCAATGGATCACAACCATGATCTGCTGTGATCATAAGAATATCTTCCTCTTGTAATCCTTCCATAATACGTGGAAGCTGCTCATCAAAATAAGTTAATGCTTTTGCATAACCATCTACGTCATTACGATGTCCATATACCATATCAAAGTCAACTAAGTTAATAAAGCATAAACCAGTAAATTCAGTTTTTGTATATTTGATTGTTTCTTCAATTCCAGCTGCGTTGTCCTTTGTACGAAGCATACTTGTAATTCCACTACCAGCAAAGATATCATTAATTTTTCCAACTGCTATTACATCAAACCCATTCTCACTTAACTGATTTAACATGGTTTTCTTTGGTGGCTCTAAGGAATAGTCATGGCGATTCGAGGTTCTCTTAAACTCTGGCGCAGTTCCGATAAATGGTCTTGCGATTACACGACCAACACCATATTCTCCCGTACAGATTTCTCTTGCGATTTCACAATAACGATAAAGTTCTTCTATAGGAACTACATCTTCATGTGCTGCAATCTGAAATACACTATCTGCAGACGTATATACTATCAAAGCACCTGTATCCACATGCTCTTGTCCATAATCTCGAATGACATCTGTCCCTGAATATGGCTTATTACAGATTACTTTACGACCTGTTCTTTCTTCAAAACGCTTTAATAACTCTTCTGGGAAGCCATTTGGAAAGGTTGGCAGTGGTTTTTCTGATATCACACCAGTAATTTCCCAATGCCCTATGGTTGTGTCTTTTCCTTTCGATGCTTCTGTCATACGTGCATAGGATGCCAGTGGGTTTACTTTGTTATTGGACATATCAGTTAATCCATCAATATGATATAGCCCTAAACGTTCCATGTTTGGCATTGAATAATACTTACTTGTTGCTGCGGCTTTGAGTGTATTACTTCCTTCGTCCATATAATTTTTTGCGTCAGGCATTTCACCAATACCAACACTATCTAATACAATTAGAAATACTCGTTTCATATACTTACCTCCATTTTTCTTTCTTATGTTTTCATAAACTCTATTGTTGTCTTTCTTATTATGTGATATAATCACTAAGATTTCATATCAATTTCCATTCCAAAGAGGACTCACTCATAGGAATTAAGAAAGGTTGTGTTTTATTGAAAAATCTACTTAAAAAATATAAACATGCTTGGGTTCTATTATACTTTTTCATTTATGCGCCATGGTTTGTTTATCTAGAAAAAACAATAACATCGAATTATGAGCCAGTCCATATTACTCTTGATGATTACATACCATTCAATGAATGGTTTGTCATTCCATATTATATCTGGTTTGCATTTATCTTTGTGACACTTCTTTATCTGTTCTTTAAGGATACCAAGGAGTTTTATCGTAGTACTGCATTCCTTTTTATTGGTATGACAATATGTCTTTTCATCTATACCATATGGCCAAATGGACAAAATCTACGTCCTGATTTGGATGCACTTGGTAGAGATAATATATTTATAGATATCCTACGTAATTTATATCGGACAGATACGAATACAAATGTATGTCCAAGTATCCATGTATTCAATTCCATAGGTGCTTGCATTGCAGTATTTCATACCGAAAGTTTAAAGAACAAGAAGTGGATTACAATTCCAACCTTAATTCTGACCATCCTAATTAGTCTATCCACAGCATTCTTAAAACAACATTCAATCTTTGATGGCATCTGTGCTGGACTACTAGCAAGTGTACTATATTTACTCGTTTATGTTCCAGACTATGCAAAATTAAAGTTAAAGCGACAAGAACGACTCAACTCTCCAAGTTAATCAAAGAATTCGGGACGATAAATCGCTACGTAATAGCAATTGACTACTTCGTAGCGATTGGCTACTAAGTAGCCAACTATCGTCCTTTTTTATTTTATCCGAACTTAAAAATCTTTTTGGAGATAGAATATCCCGCTTTCACAATCCTATGCCCCGCTTTGGAATTTAATTTCATTGATTTGCTAAGGATTCCTGCACCAACGCGCTTGCTAAACTCAAAATCTTTCTTTTCTAGGTACTCCCAAAGCTCGTCTCTTTTTTTAAGGCTTTCCTGACTACCTTCCTTGATTAGATAAACGGAAGAAACCGTCATCATAATTCCCATATACTTTATCATATAATCCTGTAATCTAGGATTTTGTATCTTCATAACGTCACAACAGTCAATCATATATTTGTTTACTCTTAGCTGTTGGTCGATACGTTTTATCATATTGGCTTCTGTTACCGATTGGTCATCTCTTCCTATGAAATATCGATATAAATTTACATTCATATAATACATATATCTTACCATAGGTAATGGCTGATATACAAATATATTATCTACATAAAATGTATGTTTTGGTAATTCCAACTTACATTCACGTAATAGCTCCGTGCGATAAATGACAGAATGCATAAGCATATACTTGCCCTGTTTAAAATTACCAGCCTCATTCCAGGTAAAAATCTTTCCTTGTGGAAGTACACCTTTATAATCAATTACTTTTTGAGAGTTCTCACTTACCTTCTCATAAACATAATTCGCAACGAACATGTCTAGTTTTTGGTCTTCAGCAATAATTTCCTTTAGGACCTTAAGGACCTTCTTTAAAGCTTCCTCATCCAACCAGTCGTCACTATCAACCACCTTAAAGAACAATCCGTTTGCAGCTCTTAAACCAGCATTCACTGCTTCTCCATGTCCACCATTTGGTTGATGCACCGCCCTAACAATCGTAGGATACTTTTCTACATACTCATCAGCAATCTTAGCTGTATCATCACTGGAACCATCATTCACTATAATGATTTCAATGTCTTCCCCTGCTACAAGCAACGAATCAACTGCCTTCCTCATATATGCTGCTGAATTGTAACATGGTACCGTAGCTGTTATTAGTTTCATAGCACCCCTCCTACTCAATATAAGTAATAAAGATATTTCCTGCTGCATCAAACATTGCTGTTGCTTCTTTCATTACAATTCTTTTCTCAGATCTTGTGACTGGATCAATGACTACAATTGCCGTACTATCATATCCGGTAATTATCACTGCTTCTCCAGTCTTCTTTAGTGCAATCACTGGTCGATTTTTGTATACAAAATACAGTGCTTCATCTAAGGTAATATTCTCTGCTTTCACTGGTGTTGCGGTTAATTCTTTTTGAAGATATTCAATCACTGACATCTCTTGTCGGTTATAATCCGTGACTGCAGCACTATTGCGATATGCAAGCATCATTTTTATACTAGCTGCAAGACTTGATACTCCATCTGCTTTTCCAACAATTTGAATGCCTGAAATTTGACTCTTTTTCGCTTTGACTCCTCGTTCCCAAACCACCTGTCCTGAACTACTTAATACAATTCCGGAATGTTGATCTGCATATCGAATCGCAGTACCAATATCTGTTGTTAACGCTTTGATATCACCAAATGC
Organism: Bacillota bacterium; assembly: GCA_023415655.1. Lineage (GTDB taxonomy): Bacteria > Bacillota > Clostridia > Lachnospirales > Lachnospiraceae > Lachnoclostridium. Next base: position 14,408 of record JAEZKD010000103.1, read on the forward strand.
GTAGGTAATATAATTCAGCTTATCTCCATTCATACGATTAATTCGAACCGTTCGATCTTCAGTGATTACGGTATTTTTTGTGTGCTCTACTTTAGGATACCCAGACATCGCATCCGCCAAATTCATAGAAATATAGTATTCCGTTAACATCATGTCCGTCACACGTTTTGTAACCTGAATATGTGAACTATTCTCCGTTTCTGTATTCAGAATAAAATCGGATTCTACCACTTCATAAGAAAGAATATCTCCAGGTGTCATTACAATACGTTTTAATTCTATCACATTTTTATTTACTTTGGCATCCGTAATAAAATAACCTTCTTTTTGATACTTTTTCTTAATTACATTGTCTTGATCTACAATGTAAACTTCAGCCATTGTTGGAAGCTTTGTTCCGTCCATGCCAATTACAATATCACTTGGATTGGCAATACCGTAAATGATATTTTGATCAATTAGTCCTAAAAGTTTAATTGGCTTGTCATCCACCGTAATTATTTTTTTCTGTCCGTTTTCTAATGTTAAGACTTCAATACTCTTTGGAACGAAATCATCTGTGATTTCCTGATATGCAATATATTTACCTTCTTTCGAGAATACGATAGAATCTTTATCTACACCAGTTGCAACTTCAGTCAGAGCTTTTGTTGTTAAGTTATAAGAATAGATGGAATTAAAAATGTGTAAGTAAAATACATCGAATTCATTACGATAGCAGAAATCTCCGATTTCCTCTTTTAATAGTCCATAAGTTGTATTAATCGGAATATAAATCTGTTCCTCCACACGCTGTATTACTCGATTGTAGCGATATAATACAATCCCAACTCGTCCTTCATATTCTCCACGGTTCATATAACCATAAACAATAAAATCTAGATTACCATCATTGTCCATATTCAAGATGCGAATATCATGTTGATCAAAGGTATCTCGTATAAAATCTGTTTCATCTTGATAAAAGGAGAATACTTCAGTCATTTTGTTCTCCGCTACCGAATAGGACCATAATGCACGTTCACGAACAAATGCAATTGTACTTCGATCCGAATTAGTTACAATATCAAGGTCTGGGTTTGCAGTAATCCCTATCTTGAATTCACTTTTACCTAGACTTGTCAGACCAACATCAAACACAGATTCCATGGTTCTTGTATAGTCATATAGATAGGTTCTAGTGACACCATACATAAATCGAAAGTTCTCTTTTACTCGATAATACTCTAATCCAGTACTTGTGTTAACAGAAATCATACTCTCTAACGTTATACTTGCTGTATCCTTCGCGATCTCTGAGATTGTTGGTAACTGTTGAAATATCTGAGTAGGCTCTAACGTACCATACGTAACAGTATCATAATCGTTATTTATCGTGACTTTAGCAAAATTAGTCGGTGATAGATAAGGTTTTTCTAAATACTTTCCTATAACATCAACGGTATCCTTCTTGAAAGTAGCCGCATGAAATTCTTGTACGAAGTCTAACTTTTCTTTCAAATAGAAGGTATCCATTACCTTGACTCTAGTATAGTAATAAATTCGCTTACTATGATCAGTGATTAATGTGATTCGTAATACATACTCCGTATTTTTGTTTAGACTTTCTTTTAATGTAATTCTTGCAACCTTATAGTCCTTTTGATTATCCAGTGCATTGATTGCACCTTCTTCCACCGTTTTCCCGTCACTTACATTAATCACTTCATATTTTAGTTTTTTAACAACATTTTCATTTTCCGTTATAATGACTGATAGTGCTTGTTCCGCTGACAATGGTGTTAGGGATTCTCGTACTGTCAGTTCATCAAGCCCAGAACAATAACCATGCAACAAATTAATCTCTTGGCCCTCTACCGATAATGAGATGTATGGTAAGGTGGCATCCTCCATTTCCATTGCTTTGTTCTCTATCCGAAACACTTTTTCTGTCATGTTAGTTCCAAAATAATACAGTGAACCTGTAAAAATTGCAACCAATATTAAGATACGATATACGATCCTCATTTTAGCTTTCCCTCTCTTGATTCACAAGCTCATATAAAGTTTGTGTTACATGCAAATCCTCAATGCTTTCCTTCAACTCTTTTCGTGCTTGTTCTTCCTTTTCCAAACTTTGTTTCTTTGTCTTCCTTACAGCACGAAGAAGTATATTCTTTGGTGTATGCTCCATATCGATAAATTCAAGAATCTGTACCTTATATCCTAGAGTTTCTAGTATGTTCGCACGTAATGAGTCTGTTATCAATGCTGACATACGCTCCTTAATCAAACCATATTTTAAGAAGGAATTCAAAGTATCACAGGATATTTGACGATTAATTTCATGTTGGCAACAAGGCACAGATAAAATCACCTTCGCACCCCATCGGTAAGCTTTGTAAAGAGCATAATCCGTGGCTGTATCACAAGCATGTAGTGTAACTACCATATCCACCTCATTCTCTTCTTCATAGTCTGCAATATCACCATGTAAAAACTGAAGCTTATCATATCCATACCGCTTACTCAATTCATTACATTTATTAATTACATCTTCTTTTAGATCAAGTCCAGTTATCTTAATATCATATCCCATCAACTCATGTAAATAATAATACATTGCAAAGGTTAAGTAGGATTTCCCACAACCAAAATCTATGATATTAATGGTCTTGTCCTTCTTAAGATTAGGGAGGATATCTTCGATAAATTCAAGATATCGATTAATCTGCTTATACTTATCATATTTTGCTTTTATTATCTTACCATCCGCACTCATAATCCCGAGATCTTGCATAAATAAGATTGGTGTTCCTTCTGCTAAGATATATTGCTTTTTACGGTCATGCTCATTGATCTTTATCATCGGCACTACTTGATTCGTAGTCTGTTTTGTCTTAACCGTCGCAACTCCCTTTTTGCTAATTAAGATATTCGTTTGTTTGGTTAAACATTTAATCTCTACCTGTTTAAATAAACCTCCAAACCATTCTGGCAATCTATCTAACAGCTTGTCTTTTGTGTAATTTGAATGAAATACCTTAGTTCCTCGGTATTCTGTCACTTGATACTGTAATTCTTGTTTTAAGAGTATTGGTCTTATCTTTATTTTCGAAATAGCTTCATCATTCGAGTTACTAATGATAATCTGTTTTAATTCTCCATTACAATTTGAGTCAAATGCTTGATATATTTTTTCATCCATACGGGTGTCATCCTTCTACATTTTGTTATCATTGTACCTTTTTTTTCAGCATTACGCAAGGCTTCTAACCAAAGCTTAATCTTAAGATTTCGTAACAATTACGCCTCTTTTTGCATATATTAGATATGAATAAACAAGACGAGGTAGTTTTATGCCTTCTTCTACTCCCGATAGACAAAATTATCGGATGCGTTCAAACTATACACCACCACCAGTAAGGAATCCTTACTTATCTTATCAAGAACTTCAAAGAAAAGCTCAAGCATATAAACCAGAATATCATCCAACAACTGATGAACTGATAAGTTTTGTTACACAAGAACAAAATCGTGATTCCATGCAACCTCCTAGACAGGACCAAATACAACCTCCTAGACAGGATCAGTCGATGCCAAGCCGACAGAATCAGATGTTTCCGAATCGATACGATCAAACAATTCCATTCAGACGTGAACCTATGTTTCCTCCAGAACAAGAGGATATGGAGACCCCTAGAGATGATCAGATGATACAATTTAGACGTGAACCTATGTTTCCTCCGGATCAAGAGGAAGAGCAACCTTCAAGACCTGAGCAGATGATGCCTCCTAGACCAGTGGATATGGTTCCTCCTAGACCAGGACAAATGATGCCTCCTTCTAGACCTGAACAGATGACGCCTGCTAGACC
>JAEZKD010000190.1 GCA_023415655.1 Bacillota bacterium
GACCATCGAAGATGATGTCATTGAAAGAATTATTTCAGCAGGAATGAAGGCACCTACCAATGACCACATGAGAGATTGGCATTTTATTGTTATTAAGGATAAGAGTATTGTTCTTAAATTAATCAATAAAATACCAGAGAAAATCTCAGATGAGGAGATTGCTATTATCTTACGAGATTGGAACTTAAAGGATACTTGTCAACAAAATGCTTACAAAGATGCAATTCCAAAACAATATCAAATGCTAGCCGATGCATCTTGTGTGATTATTCCATTGTTGAAACAAAAGACAGACATTCTGCATCCTGAAAACCTTTCTCATTTGAATGGGTTTGCCTCTATTTGGTGTTGTATTGAGAATATGTTTCTAGCAATCACTGCTGAGGGTTATGCATCCGTATTACGTATTCCTTTAGGTGATGAGGGAGAGTGGGCAAGAAAAGTATTAAATTTCCCAGAGGATTACCTTATGCCGTGTTTTATTGCTGTGGGAAAAGCGAGTGCGGATGCATCTTGTGTAAAGCAAAAAGAATACCTACTCACTGATAGAATACATAAGAATGTTTGGTAGGCTTTTCGTTCTGAACAATGCGTGGTAAATACTGTAAACAAAGAAATGTAGGATATTTTGTATGCAATGAATGGAAGTTTCATGAAATGGAGGAATTCATCTAAAATGAAAAATATAGAAGTAAGAACTTCACGGCTTTTGATTAAGCCAAGATCATTAGAAGAAATGCAGACCTTATATTTAAATGAAATCGATACTGAAATGAAACAGGCATATTATGAAATGATCGAAGGAATGCAAAAAAACAAAGGTAAGGAAGAATGGACTTCGGATTGGAATATTATGTTGCTGAGTGATATGATAACCGTTGGAGGAATAGGTTTTAAAGGTAGTCCAAATGAAGATGGCATTGTTGAAGTAGGGTATGGAATTGATGAAAACTATAGGAGAAATGGTTTTGCCACAGAAGCACTTAATAATATAGTTAAATGGGCATTATCGTTCCCAGAGGTGAAGGCTGTTCAAGCACAGACAGAAGTCAATAATACTATTTCACAAAAGGTTTTACTTCATAATGGATTTCAACATGTGGGGCAAGGAGCAGAAGGGCCTTTGTTTGAGATCAGAAAACCTGAAATTAAGATAAACTAACAGACTGACAACGTTTGCTTTTATCCTTTTATGTTTATCATCCGTCCATCAGAACAAAGGCTTATTCCAGATACATATCACATCATTCTTTTCCTGTTACTTATGATAAACTTCGTAAATATGAGTATTTATTTGTTTATTTATTAGGAACTATGTTAGGGTAGATAAATTGGAGGAAGTACAATATGCAGATAGAGATCAGATCTTATAAACCAGAATACATATCACAAATGATCGATGTTCAGACCGAATATCAGAAGAAATATCCCAACTATGCAATTCGGGGGGAGGAAGTCTATACCAATCATCCTGGCTTTGAGAACAGACAAAATATTCTCTGTGCTTTCAATAGTGAAGGTAAACTACTTGCCTATGCTCCATTGCTTCCGGCTCCTGTCAAAGCGGAAAGCTCACAAGAACACCAACACTATATTTGGACTGATCTGATTTACAATCCGAAGGTGGAAGAACTTGAGACAGTTGAAAATGAACTGTTTAACCGTATGATTAAGCGGGCAAACGAAATCAAGGCAACCTTTCCTGAAAGGGCAACGAGATTGGCTAGTGCAAAATATTCCGATGAGGAAGAAGGAATCAGATATTTTTTAGCCAAAGGATTTGAATTGTATGAATCACTATATGTCATGAAAAGAGATTTATCAAAGCCAATACCTGAGCTTCCAAAACCGGAACATATCTGTGTTAAGAAATGGAAAATTGAATCTGATATTGATAAAGATAATTATGTTAGGGTAGACAATTTATCAAATCCAAACAGTCCAATCACACTTGAAAAGCTGGATTGGTTCTTAAATAATTTGTGGAAAGTCGGAACACCAATTGGTGCATTTAATGAATCTGATGAATTGGTGGGTAACGTTATGACTTTTTGGTTTAGCTCTGAAGATGCAGTTACCGAAGAAATATTTGTTCTACCCGAATACCGAGGAAAAGGCATCGCACAATACATGGTGAAAGAAGCACTATGCTATTTAAGAGAGTGTGGTAAAACAAAGGCAGAGCTGGAAGTTAGAAAATCAAATACAAATGCAGTAAATTTATATAAAAAGTTAGGGTATGAGATTGATAAGGTGGAGTGCTCATTAGGAATCTATCTTTAATTGTAGGAATCATAAAGGTAGGATCAAAAGTTAAGTTTAGGGGGAGAAACTTGAAAACGCTGAATTGCAATTATGAAATGTTAAATCCAAATATTATTTCAAGTGATAACTGCTATGTTACAGATGAAAACGGGAAGAGATACATAGATTTTGAATCAGGAGTCTGGTGTACTTGCTTGGGTCATAATAACAAGCTTGTAAATGATGCGATCATAAAACAAATGAATATCATCAGTCATACTGGTTATAGATACTCGAACAAGATAGTTGATGAAGCGGCAGAAAAAGTACTTCATTTAGTTAACCTCATTGACGGTAAATGTGTTTTTCTAAGCTCTGGCAGTGAAGCAGTTGAATTTAGTGTGCAAGCAATAAAAAAAGTAATGAATAAGCCTTATTTTCTTTGTTTCAACAATTAATTTTTATCTTCTTATGGTTTATCGGCATCTAGAGGTAAGGAAGAATGGATTTCTCTAGATTTATCTGAATACAATGGAGATGTTTCTGCTTTATTAGAGAAGGTACCTTTTGATCAAATTGGGGCTTTTGTTTTTGAATCAGGGAATGCGTCAGGCACAATTAAGCTTCCACCTTTGGACTTAGTTCAGGCGATTGAAGCAAAAGTACGTGAGAATCATGGATATATTGTTGTGGATGAAGTAACTGCGGGTGTTGGTAGAACAGGTAAATGGTTTGGTTATGAGTACTATCATATGTCTCCAGATATCGTTGCGATTGGGAAAGGCATTGGCAACGGATACCCTGTTAGTGTGATTGCTTTATCAAAGCTAGTAGCTGAATTACTTGAAAAATCTAACTTTAAATATGCTCAATCACATCAAAATGATCCGTTAGGATGTGCGGTCGTAAAAGAGGTGATTTCTATCATTGAGCATAACAACTACATACAAAAAGCATCAGAAATTGGCTTAGTGCTGGAACAGGAATTGTTACGATTGGAAAAGTATCATTGTGTCAAAGAAATTCGTGGAAGAGGACTGATGTTTGTGATTGAGTTTAGGAAAGATGAAGATTTACCTTTAGAAAAGGTTCACAAAGAGCTTTTCGATGCTGGATATATCTCAGGTGTAAATCTGGTTGCGAATCTGCTGAGATTTTATCCTCCTTTGACGATTGAAATCGAGCATATCGTAGATATGGTAAATGCGTTAGATAACATTCTTTCTAAAACAACTAATACGTTTGTATCTTAAGAATGGAGAAGTTAGATGATTAAAGTATACGAAGAAGACTACTTTAAGTTAAGTAAATAATGTTCGAATAGAAAAGACGATATGATGCTGTTATGGTTTCTTGAGGGTAATCCTGGCTGTGTAGCTTGGGTAGATGATATTGATGATTCCAAAGAAGCAATTATTATAGCAGCAGATTTTTGCTATCTCTTATTAGAGATAAAACATCCAGAAGAAGTAAAGCAGATACTGAAAGT
>JAEZKD010000209.1 GCA_023415655.1 Bacillota bacterium
AGAATTCATCCACATCCTTAATTCGTTCTTCGACGGGTGCTCCACGTTCAATCAGAATTGGACGATAACCATTCACTGCAAGCTGATAAGCACAGAACAATCCAGCTGGACCACTTCCAACGACCACAGGACGATGCTTCATTGGATTGGTTCCTGTGATTTTTACTTGATATGCTACCTCAGAAGAAATCGTAACATTCGGATTCTTTGCCTTTGCTACGACCTTTTCTTCATTCTTCATCGTAACATCCACTGCATAAATGAACTTAAGCTCATTTTTCTTCCTTGCATCAATGGAACGCTTACGTATCGATAGTTCCTTAATTTCTTCTGGATTCACACGCAATGCTTTCGCTGCAGCTTTCTTGATATCCTGTTCTTTATGCTCAATTGGTAATTTTAATTGATTGATTCGTATCATTGTTTGCCCTTCTATATAAATGAGTGTCAAAGTTTTCATACTCTAAATGTCATAAAACTTTGACATTACCTACATGTTATGATTCAGTGTTTATTGTAAGTAACTTCTGAGGTGAAGTCAAGTAGAAAGCTTTCAATGAGTTGCATAAGCAACATTTACCATCGAAAGTATAAATCACAAAGTTCTTGTAATGAAACAAAGAGTTTCGATAACACAACTACAAACAAAGTAGGTATGCCATCGAAACTCTCTATCTCTTATTCTATGATCATTTCTCATATGATTCGATCAACTTTTTTTATTTTATCACAAAGTCACAAACAAATCCTTGCTTCGCATAAATCTTTTTCATCGAGCTATAACTTGTAATCGAATTTCCTTTCACATACAGTTCCTTAAGACTTCCCAACCATTGGAGATCATAAATACTTTTTAACTGATTGTCTTTTAGATAAAGTTTTTGAAGTGTTTTTAGCTTTGCCAGTGACTTAACACTTGTGATGCGATTTCCATTGAGGGACAACACTTCTAGCTTTGTTAATTTCTTCAGTGGTGTAATATCTGTAATCTTATTTCGTTGAAGATAGAGTACGCGTAGATTCGTTAATGACGATAGCTTTGAGATGTCTTTGATTCCTAAGCTAGAAGCATCCAAATATTCTAAGTACTTTAGCTTCTTTAAATCTGCTAAGCTCTTTACCCCCTGACCTAGTTTCAGTCGATAAATACTACCTAGTTCAAATTCTGTGATTTTTCCACTCGGTTTCCCTAGCTTTTGACGAATTGCTGATTCGATTGCTTTGTCTGAAAAAGTGACATAGGTGTTTGCCTTTGCAGGTAAGGAAGTAAACTCCTCCATCGCATTTAGAATCGTTTTCCATCCATCCAAACCATACTTTTCCCCTATCTCATTATTATAGTCTGGAACATTGGAAAGTCCCCATAGAGAAATACCTCCAAGCTGATACGATTTTGCCAGATTGATCTTCGCATCGATACTATTGGAATCTTCATATAGAATGATATTATAAGTTTGATTCAAGGTATTGATATATTGAAGATAAGGGCTCTGTAATTCGTTGTTATATCCATAGCTAATGTTTTTCCCAGCACCATCCTTGTTCTCAACCCTTGCTTTGATGGTTTCATATAATGGGGTGATTCGATTCGTATTGCTTATCGTTTGATTGGAGATTTTATTCCAATCACTCATACTCGATGCATTAAACTGCCATTGCGCTGCATCAAAAGATATCTGAAGCCATACTTTGGACAGCATCGAAGCATCCCCTGCTGCCTTTAATAAATCATTCAGTGATTGTCTGACTTGATGAATAGGTGCTAAGCTATGGATTGGTTCTAGGGCATCATAACCTATGTACTGTTCAATCTCATATTTATAAAGCTTTTTGGTTGGCTCATAATCATGTGCCATCAAGATAACTTGATCCGCAAGCTTAAGTATTTTCGCATAATCGTATCCGTCATAATACAACAATGGATTGACAGCAACATATAGCTTCAGATCGAGTCGCTCTAGTTTTACCTTTAACTCCTTTAAGAATTGAACAAAATAAACACTGATTGACTTACCACCATAAAGAATCGCTTCTCCATTCACCTCTGTATCACGAAGCCCCTCAAAATCAATGACAACTCCATCATAGTAAAGATTGCTGTCTTGCGCTATCTCAGTCTCAAGATGCTCCATGATCGATGCAAGCATAGCTGCTCTCTGATCCTTATAAGGTAATATCAGGCTACCATCCTTCCCAGACATATATATGTTAAGCTGAATCGATTTTCCTTGGCTCTTGGCATATTCCATTGGTAACAGATAATCCTTTGGATAATAAAATCCATAGTTTTCATTCTTCCCCTTCGTGGTATTAAGAAAATCCGGATTCCCTGCTTCAATCTGAGCAAAGGCAAAACTGACAGAATCTAATTCATCCAGGTAGGATTGCATCTTCTGTGTAAATGTAGCATTGGCTGGATAAAACGCATGAAAGATCGCGCTATCTTCTGACTCAGCCACACTAGAAGTTCCATATGCTAGATTCTCTTTTGCAAAAGCTACCCTAGGAAAGTAATTACATGCCAATAGGATACTACCAATCACACATGCAATGATTCTTCCCAGTAAGCGCCTCTTGTTTTTATTCTCTCTATCAATATCTTTCATGGATATCCTCATCCTTCCAGTTGGTACTTTTGATTATAACTATCTTTTGATAAAAATCAATGTAAAAAATCGAATTAAATTCTTAATTTTACGTAATAATTGCGTTTAATTCTCCTTCCTAATGATAGCCGTACCTTATTGAGGATTGGACTGCTGTATCAACTTTTCTCTCTCCTTTACTATTTGCTTTGCATCAATACGTTCAAATAATATCGTAATATTGGACAGTGGTTGATGACTTAACACGTGTTTTAATCCCCAAGACAAGTCAATTAAAAGCCATTTACTTACCTGTTCAGAGGAAAAAGGAAGAAACGGTGCCAAAAGTGTGGCAAGATTGGCAATTCGAAACACGCATTGATAAATTGTATGATGGCATTGAGCAAGATCCGTATTTCTGGTTACCCATGGAGCACAAGCATCAAAATACTTATTCGAGGCTCTCACTTCTTCAAACACAAGTTCAAGTGCATCCTTTAGATTCCCTTGTTCAATCAAAGAACCAACCACCGTATAAAGTTGTTCAAAACGTTGTTTGGTTTCCTCTTCTATCGTACCTTCTGGAATTACTCCATTCAAATGCTTTTGCACAAACACTAACGTACGATTAATAAAGTTACCATAAGCACCTACCAATTCTCCGTTGTTACTGCGTACAAATTCATTCCATGAAAAATCCGTATCTCTCTTTTCTGGTCCATTCGCGATAAAGAAATAACGCAGTGCATCTGGATGATACGTATCCACGATGTCTTTGATCCAAATTGCCCAGTTCTGACTGGTAGACACCTTTCGTCCTTCTAAGGTCAGATATTCATTGGATATGATCTTATCTGGTAAATGATACTGATTTGGATTAGCAAGCAACAATGCTGGTAATATAATGGTGTGAAACGGTATATTATCTTTCGCATGAACATAGTAATGTCTTACCTGCTCACTCCATAAATCGTCAAAAGAAAGATTTCGTTGCTCTGCTGCAATTTGACTCATTGATAGATATCCCAATACATTCTCTGCCCAGATATAAATCCTTTTTTCTTCGTATCCATTCCTTGGAACTTCAATCCCCCAATCCAGATCTCTTGTCAAGGCACGATCACATAAGCCTTCCTGAAGATAGTGATTAGTAATTGCAATTGCATTTTTTCTCCACCCATTCTGATGATCCACCAATCGTTGCAGCTCTTCCTTTAATTTGGTGACTGCAAGATAAAGATGCTTTGTATCTTGAAAGCTTGGAGTGCTGTGACAAAGTGAACAAATTGGTTGAATCAAGTCCTCAGGATCTAGGACCGTACCACATGCATCACACTGATCTCCTCTAGTTGGCGCGTTACAGTTTGGACAGCTCCCTACCACATAGCGATCTGGTAGAAACTTATGACAATGCTCACAATACGCTTGTGGCACTGTTTTCTCATACACATACTCGGACTCATATAACTCCTTATGAAACTGTATTACAAACTCCTTATGCTCTTTTTGTGATGTCTTACCGTAATAATCGTAGCTAAAGCCTAACCTTTCAAAGCATTGACTAAATTCTTCGTGGTAATGATCGCTCACTTGTTCTGGTGTGGTATTCTCCTGTTTGGCTCGAATACAGACTGGAGTTCCGTGACAATCACTTCCTGATACATAAATTACTTGATTTCCAATCGCTCTATGATAACGAGCAATCACATCTCCTGGTACTAATCCTGCAACATGCCCAATGTGTAAGGAGCCATTGGCATATGGCCATGCTCCACCAATGAATATCGTTTTTTTCATAATGTAACCTCGCTTTCTCATTTTATGTTTCTAGTTATCATAATAAACTTATGTCACCTTAAGAGGAACGAATCAAAAAAACAAAGTTTGATTTGATTCCTCTGTATTTTAGTACATAGGAAATCGAATTTTCCTAGCATAAAAAATTGCTCTCACCCCCGAAAATTAAATTTTCAAGGACGAGAGCAAAAGCTTCGTGTTACCACCTTAAATTTACGGATACTTCACAATACCCACCTTAGCAGCTACGGATACCAGATGAGATATCGATAGCCCGGCACAATAACGGGTGCACCCGTCGCAGCCTATACGTCATGTAGTCGGTGCGCAGCTCCAAGACCATGTTCAAAAACAACTTCCACATCCGTTCTCACCCTTCCGGATTCTCTGTAATTTCCCTTGTTTTCTACTCTTCTTTTCGATGCCTTTTTCTATTTATATGCTATTATATGCTTTCATTGTTTTTTGTCAAGCCAAATTCTTACTTTATGATCACCCGACGAGTTTTGTTACCAAACCACTACCTGATGGTTTAAATTATTCCGAACGTAATGCTGTCACTGGGTCTTTCTTCGCTGCTTTTTTCGCTGGAATCAAACCACCGATGATCGTCAATATCATACTTAGTCCGATTAAGAATAAAGCACTTGTGAAAGGTAAGGAAGCACTGACATTATCAGTTTCAGTCACCGCATGAATGACTGCATTCCCTGGAATCAACAACAATAAAGTAACCCCAATTCCTATTGCTCCAGAGCATAAACCAATGATGAAGGTCTCTGCATTAAATACCTGTGATATATTTCTCTTGGATGCACCAATTGCACGAAGGATACCAATTTCTTTGGTACGCTCTAGGACAGAAATATAAGTGATAATACCAATCATAATCGAAGAAACAATTAAGGAAACCGAAACAAAGGCAATCAATACATAGGAAATAACATCAACGATTGTTGTAACTGAAGACATCAACAAACCAACATAATCTGTATAATGAATCTGATCTGGTTCGCTTACTGTCTTATTATATTCTTCAATGCTTCTTGAGATTTCATCCTTCGCCTCAAAGCTATCACTATAAATATTAATCGAGGATGGCGCTGCTAAACTTACCACACCAAAAGCTTCCAAATTCTCATCATAGCTGCCAGTAGAAATGTATGTGTTATAAATACCAAGTAAAACTTGATCGTCTGGATTTTTTAGATATTCATCTAACATAGCAGCAAGCTCAGCTTCACTTAATGCAAATAGCTCATTTGCCATCTCAGGGTTCGTCGCATAGACTGCCTGTAACATCTCCTTACACAACTTTGCTTTCTCTGAGATACCTAAATTCAAAAGATAAGTTTTTGTGTTCTCAATTTTAACCTTGTCATCCGCTGGAGCAAATTCCATGCCGTTTAATACATTGATATTTTGATTCTCCACCTGCGCTGTTACAACTTTACTATTGTTGGTTACATCAATCACATAATCCGTCAAAGCCTTTGTGTAACCAATCTCTTGATTGATGGAAAGTGTATCCGAATCTTCCTTTGGACGGATGATACCAGAAATCTTAAGCTGCAATGCACTTTCAAGTAGTTTTTCAATCTCAGCCGTATCATCTGCTATGGATTCAAATAATCCATTGTCTTTTTCCTTGTACATATCAGCAGCTGGAACAAAATAAAATGTCTTATTAGCGATATCCTCATAGCTCCATTTTTGTGCTTCTAAGGAAAGTTCATTTCCTTCATTGATATCTTTTAGAATCTGCTTGTATTCAGAAGAAGGTAAGATACCAAGTTCATACAGTGTTGTCGCTGATATTTCATTGTTATGGTCAAGTCTTAATACAACCTCGTCATAGCTTTCTGGCCATGAACCATATAAAAGCTCATAATTGTCTGTGACTGCAGAACTAATCAACTGATCATTCGTCCCTGGCATCAGCTGTTCAAAATGGTTTGTATTCATACCAACTCCCATTGGCATCATCATCGTTTGATTTGTATTCTTATCGTTATCAAACGTACTACCATCGGTATTAACTAAGACATTCTTTGGATCATAGGTAAAGACATTGAATTTGGTATTATAAGAATAGACAATCCCATTTTCCCCAACGTATTGATGTATTTCACTGTCTGGATTATCTAAATATTCTTTGAACTTTGTCAGATTGTTTTCTGTGATACTAGACATCATACTAGATGCCAATTCAAGATCCACCACATCAGAATAAACACCATCTAACTCATGCAAAGGTCCCTCAAATTGACTTTCCATACTCGTTTGACCAATATCCATCATACTTGCTATATCAAAGGATTGAGCATCAATCGTAATCGGATAGGAGGTCATGGTACTTTTTTGTATGTCTGTAATATAATCATTCACCCCATTGGATAAAGATAAAATCAAAGCGATTCCAATGATACCTATGGAACCTGCAAAAGCAGTCAATAACGTACGACCTTTTTTGGTCTTTAGGTTATTAAAGGATAAAGAAAGGGACGTCAAAAAGGACATCGAGGATTTTCCCATATTCTCATATTTCACTGGTACTTCTTCCGTATCAAGTTCGTATGGATTGGAATCATCAATGATTTTACCATCTCGAAGCTTAATGATACGATTTGCATACTCTTCTGCCAGCTCAGGATTGTGGGTAACCATAACAACCAAGCGATCCTTTGCAACTTCCTTTAGTAAATCCATGACCTGAACACTTGTCTCTGTATCCAAAGCACCAGTTGGTTCATCTGCAAGTAAAATGTCAGGGTCATTCACCAATGCACGAGCAATTGCAACTCTTTGCATCTGACCACCTGACATCTGGTTTGGTTTCTTATGAAATTGATCTCCCAACCCAACTTGCTCCAAAGCATGCTTGGCGCGTTTTCTTCGCTCTGATTTTGATATCCCAGAAATCGTAAGAGCTAACTCAACATTCGCTAAAATCGATTGATGAGGGATTAAATTGTAACTTTGAAATACAAAACCAATCGTATGATTTCTATAAGAATCCCAATCTCTTTCCTTGTATTTTTTAGTTGAGATATTATTAATGATCAAATCACCACTATCGTAGCGATCAAGGCCTCCAATAATATTTAACAATGTTGTTTTTCCTGAACCGCTTGGTCCAAGAATTGCAACAAACTCATTGTCACGCAAATTCATACTAACATTGTTTAATGCATTTTGCACCAAATCACCTGTTATGTATTGTTTTGAGATTTGTTTCAGTTGTAGCATTCTTGCATTTCGTCCTTTCTAATTAGTCATTCACCATCCACTCTATGAACATATACCAAAGAAAAATACTATAAACATATGAAAATAGAGCTTCTTGAACTTTATTCCATGTATTATACTAAATCCAACCAAAGATTACTAGGGGTATTTTAAATCCTTATCAGATTCTAATAAAGCAAGTTACATTTCCTAGGAAATCCTCTTTCATTTTAGAAAAATACCTTTTTCCTTGACTTTTAAAAATTTATGGCACATAATTACTAACGGTAAAATATAACAAAAGGAGATATATATGGAAAACCCAAAGAAAAAGAGTAAAATAAAATTATTACTTGGTGTACTATTTATTATTGTTGTCATTGGAGCAATTGCTAGCCAAGGTGAAAAAGATACACCAAAGCTTGTAGATAACAATGTAATAGAAGATAAAACAGAGTTTAACGTAGGTGAGACTGTTGAATTAAACAATGTATATGCCACATTAGTATCCGTAACCAAATCACAAGGTGGTGATTTTAATACCCCTGCGGATGGAAATGAATTTGTTTTATGTGAGTTTATGATTGAAAATAACACCGAGAAAGATTTGGCGATTAGTTCTATGTTAAGTTTTGATGCTTATTGTGATGATTTATCGATCAGCCAAAGTATCTCTGGATTAATTGCAGCCAATGGTAAACAGCAGTTGGATGGTACCATTGCAGCTGGTAAGAAAATGAATGGCGTAATTGCTTATGAACTTTCTAAGGATTGGAAACAGCTAGAGATTAATTTTACACCGGATGTATGGT
This sequence comes from Bacillota bacterium, assembly GCA_023415655.1. Classification (GTDB taxonomy): domain Bacteria; phylum Bacillota; class Clostridia; order Lachnospirales; family Lachnospiraceae; genus Lachnoclostridium. The sequence continues at coordinate 8,423 of JAEZKD010000209.1, forward strand.
CTAGTAAGGATATTACATTTATTGCAAATAATTAATCTGAAAAAATCCACCTGAGGATCAACTCAGGTGGATTTTTTGAACCATAGTTAACGGAATCAAACGTCATTATTAGGAACAGAGTGTTTCTTAGCATTTGGGTTATGATTCTGATTTTCTTCCGTGATTGGTGTTTGACCATTGGCTTTTTCTTTTCTAGCTTCTTTATTATCAGGTTGACTATCCTTTGGCATGTTCATTTCCTTTCTTTTAGTTAAATCCTATTTTAACAATTCTTTGAAGTTACGAATCAATCTCTGCCTTCCACAAACCATGTAAATTACAATATGCATAAGCTGCAAGTGCTTTCTCACCCTTGGCAAGTCGAAACTGTACCACTGGCTCACTATCATGAGGAAGGTAACGATACTGTCCACCAGTTTGTGTTTCTAATATTATCGTAGTTATTGCATGTTCCTCAGTCATTGGATGTGCAACATTTCCAACATTGACGGTAACTGTCTCCTCACTTACGGTGACCACTGGTTTATGCTTCTCCACGGATGCTTCGACTTCATTTGGTGTTATCTCTTGAACTCCTTCAAATGAAAAGTCGTTCGTAAAGCATTTCGTTACAGGAATTACTATCCCTTCGTTGTTACATTTAAAAAACTTCATCATAATTTCATCCACCTTTCCTAATTACACATCATTAGTTTTGCAAAATGGTTGGATTCTATTCAGAGAAACTGTGATTGCTTTGATATTGCATTTATGATTCTATGTTTAGATAAGATGTTCAGCTCACATGATATTAATTTAATTATGTAGAAAGGATTTCTTCTACTTAAATAAATGATATGCTTTTACATAAGGCTACAATATTGCTAATTTCATCGTCTATGATTATAATATGTAATAAGATGTAATCCTAATATGGCCAATTCTATGTATTCAAATAAATGAGATCACTACATATATGAATATCATCCCTATGAAAAGATACAAACTATGTTCAAACTTCTATGGAATTTTTTTTACCTTGGAGCAGAGATAATTTAAGAGCCTATCAAGGCATATACGTTGTATGAACTTTCGATTTCAAGCTATTTACGATTGAAGTCAAAATTAAATGATAGGAGTAATAAGAATGCAAACCAAAGACTTAACAACACTACCAGAGCATCCTAATTTAAAGCAACAACTTAGCTATGCCCTCATGGAAGAAAGTGTGATAGAAAACTTAAGCTTTCTCGAGCAAACACTAGAAAACTTCCATGGAGAAAAAAGCGAATTTCAAAATGTTTGTTTTAAAAAATGCCGCTTTCAAGATTGTGATTTTACCAGCTCCTCTTTCATTCATGTACTCTTTGAAGACTGTGATTTATCTAATTCTGTTTGGAATAAAAGCTTCTTTAAAGATACCACCTTTATAGAATGCAAAGTACAAGGTGCCAAATTTGCTAACTCGTCATTAAAAAATATCACAATCAAAAAGTCCAAATTGGATTACTCTAATTTTACGCATGCACTCATTGAGGCAGCTATGGTCGAAGAAACCTCCTTCATCAGTACGTTTCTCTCTGAAGTAAAGTTTAAGAAGCTTCAACTACTTGACTGTAAATTCGACAGTACTGATTTTTTCAAAACGCCTCTTAAGGGAATTGACTTTTCCTCATCTGAAGTCACACATATGTTAATGTCCGATGATTTTCGTGAAATCAAAGGTGCCAAATTCAACTCCCTGCAAGCACTTGAACTCGCAAAGATGTTAGGTATCATTATAACCCCATAACAAAGTGTGCACAAAGAAATAGAGGCATTAAGCCTCTATTCTACACTCTTTCGGTAGTTTGTCATCACGAACCCCTTTAAACACAGCCTGTCGATACCCTTCCTTATCGGATGGCATATATTCAATGGTACAAACAATCGGTGTAATCCAAACAGCATCTTCATGCTTATCGGGAATGTGATCAAAGGGACAGTCTGATACTTTAATTCCATGTTGTTTTAGCTTATCTAAACTGACTCCCATCGTAACATGACTTGTAATTACCAACTGATCATTTTTATCATATTTAGCTAATACAAGGCTTGTCATATGATTGGGTTTGAGTATATACCCGATGCATACCAAATCATCGTCCTTCATCCATTTTATCTTATTCCACTCTTTCGTACGCTTCCCAAACCAGTAAAGGCTACTCTTTTTTTTCCCAACCACACCTTCCAATTCTTGCTGTTTTGCTGCAGCAAATAATGCCCTACCTTCTTTTTCGATATAACGTGAAACAGACAACAAATTGGTTTCTACAATGTTATCTGATAATAACTGTTTTCTCTCCATCAAAGGCAGCTCTGTGATTTGTTTATCTTCATAATAAATCATATCATATGCAACAAAGTTTGCTGGATGTTTGGAATACGATAATTGCATCTTGAAGGGGTCCGTCAATAACGTTCGTTTCTGAAGTTCAAAAAAATCTGGCTTACCTTGTACAAAAACTGTCAATTCTCCATCGAGAATACACTTCTTCTTGCACCCTTCATATAATGACTTTAACTCAGGGAAACGTGGTAATAGCTTCATATCGCGCTTATTCCGTAAATCAACCGAGTTACCATCACAATAAGCAATACAGCGAATCCCATCCAACTTTAATTCAAAGATCGAGTCTATGTCATCATAAGGGTCGACTTGTTCTGAAATCAACATTGGTTTGATACCCTTAGTTTCGAAAATATCCATTATGCGATACCTGTCTGATGATTTGTCTTTGCCATCTCTACGGATCTTTGCAATGCTTCCATTAGATTAATGACGTTGTTTGGAGCACTTGTATCAGAAGAAACAATCTCATTTCCATTTATTTTTGTCGTGATTGCTTCACGAAGCTTTTGTTGGTACTCATCGTGATAAGCTGAAATGTCAAATTTCTGTGTCATTGATTCAATTAATGTCTTAGCCATATCAAGTTCTTGTTGGGATAGCTCAATTTTCATCTGAGATTTTGGAAACTCTTGAATTTCCTCTTGGTAAAATAAAATTTTTGCAACAATGCATTCTTTGGTCGGATACAGTATCATCAAATCCTCATTGGTCCCAAGAACGGTTTTAGCAACAGCTACTTCTTTTTTAGATAACAAGGATTGACGTAATAATTCATATGGCTTTTCTGCACCAGGTTCAGGAACCAAGTAATAGTTTTTGTCAAATAAGATATTATCAATTTCTGACATTTTCGCAAAGTGCTCCACATGAATCGTCTTATCTTTTTTTGACTTAATCTTTTCTAACTCATCCGAAGTAAAGGTCACATAATGACCGTCCTCATATTCGTACCCTTTGATGATTTCATCGTTCTTAATTTCTTTGTCACAAGAAGCACAAAACTTTTTATATTTTACTCTCTCATGCGTCGTCTTACATAACTGATTAAAGGATATGCTAATATCTCTTGTCGTCTTATAAAGACCGACTGGAATGTATAATAACCCAACTGAAATCGCACTCTTATGTGCTACTGCCATACTATCACCTCTATTTTTTTGGTAATAGTATGTGTGGATTCTGATAGATTATGTCATGAGTACCATACTCTAGATGGAATAGAAACTGCGTATATACTGTCATAATAAACAAAATCATTGATAGAATTTCTATCCCAAAGATAAAGGAGCGAAATAAATCGCCCCTATCCTGATTACTCCTCTGATATCTGACAATCATGTTTCTTAAAGAAATCCACTCTAGGTTCCAAAAATTTCAGTTTATGACTCTCTAAATCGTTAACATAGAAGGAAATAGGTTCCAAAATATTGTTCCAGTCCCACAATTCTTCTCCTAGATTTAAATATTCTCGAAAGATTTCACATCCCTCTGGTGCAATTGGATGAACCAAGATTGCCATGATCTTGCAACCATAAAAGCAATCGATCACTAGCTGCTTTCTAAGCTTTGTATCCTTCATGGCATCGGCAATCTTTACATTATTTGACCAGTACTTATTCATTCCCCGAATAAAGTCATCCAAAAGATAGGAAATTCGATGAAACTCATGGTTATACATATAACGCTCATAATCAAACACCGTATTCTCAGCCATACGTTTAATTTGCTCACTTACCTCGCCTTTCGGAATTTTTCCTTCATAATTATTCTGAATGGCGTAAAAGCAAGTACGAATTAAACGGTTAAATACATTTGTGATTAAATTACCATCCTTGAGAACCATATCCACACCAGTACGGTCTTCCTCTTTCATAAATGCTTGTGGTTTAAAACCTACACTTTTAGAAGATAACCCCAAGCTCATAAAATGCATACGTAACTGATCCTTGGTATAGTAGTCAAGTAATTCGTCTGCCATAGGTGGCTTTAAAGCAGAGCTACTACTTGCTTTTGTATCCATATATAACAAATGGCGATTCGCTATGATGTGGGATAAGTGAACTTGCTCCATATCGGGTGTTTCCCCATAAGGAACTTGTAGTCCTGTAAATAGACCTGTCTGGGCAATCGCATAAAAATAGATATTATCTTCACCAATAAACTGATAAACCAGAGATTCCTCATCATACCACCACTTGGATAGTTCGTCTTCCTTGCCCTGATCTTTCAGATAAGTCAACGTAAATGAAATAGGTGCCCAAAGTGACTCTGGCCATACCCAAAAAGTGAGATCTTTTAATTCCTCACACTCAGGGAAAGGAACACCCCACTCTACATTGCCAGATAATCGGAATGGAACCAGTGTTTTTCCAGAAGTATAATAAATATTTTCTGTTTCAAGTACCTTCTTCGCTTTGTCTCGCTCATCCAAGTTTTCAAATTCGAATACAACAGAAGGCTTCTTATCTTCATCAATAACTATGTGAGGAGGTAATTTTTTCGATAACTCCGTGATGTCATCGATATACTTTCTAGGAATATATAACAAAGGTTTTTTCAAAAACTCTTCTACTGTCTCTAATTGATACTTACGAGTATTTGTGTTTTTTCGCAAGAAGTCATTGTATTCCTTGATCATTGGAATGCAATATTCTAAATCAAAATACCAGTTTTCAACCTCCTTAAGGATCGGTTTCTTATTGGATAAGCAGCTAATAGGGTTAATTAGCTCAGAAGGTAGAAATTGATGTCCTAAGGAGCATTCATCTGCATAAGCTTTATCTGAGGTGCATCCTGGAATTGGGCATTTGCCTAAAACCTGCCTTCCATTTAAAAATACCTTCTTCTCCTCATCATAAAATTGAGGCATAGATAATTTCTTTATATACTTGTTTTTGTATAATGTTTGAAATACTTTTGCAGATACCTCTTTATGAACACAACCAGCTTCTCCTAGAGCAGATGCGCCGAAGAAATTCAGGCTGATCCCATAGTTCTCTAAAGTTTTCTTCTGGTTTTCATGGTTACTATACACATAATCTTTTAAAGTACCTCGGTATCCAGATTCCTGCAATTTGCGATAGCTTTCAAGGATAGGAGAACCATAACAATCGGTGCCTGAAAGAAAGATAACATTGTCCTTTCCAATTCTGTCTCTTAAGAATCTTGCAAAAATATCAGCATGGATAAACATACCTCCTACATGTCCAAAATGCAGATTTTTATTTCCATAAGGCATACCTGCCGTAATAATTGCCCGCTTAGGAAATGTCGGGCGTTCTTTTGGGGTTAATCGCTTACATATCATACTTTTTTTGTTCCTTTCTGTGTTTTATTTTTTTAACAATGAACTGATTTGGCTTTTTGTATCTCCTTTGTGAATGATTAAATAGAAGGGATTTCTCAAAACAAGATGAATTAGCAAGTCATTACAAATGTCATAAAAAAAACAGTCAAAAACTCATTTCGAGCTTTCGACCGTTTCATTCCGATTAATGAAGATAAGACATTTGTTATGAACGCAACTCAAAAAGCCCATTATCAAATTCGATAATAAGCTGCTGTTGCTGGTTCATCTTGTTCATGCTAATTGATAATATAATCATGAGCTTGTCCTCTCTTTATTTTTGGTCATTATAACAGTTGAACCTATCGGTGTCAATATAAATAATTACATTATTAACCATATGAGCTCAGCCCCTTTAGCCTCCGTATACTTATATAATTCCAAAGTAAGTATTGATCTAATCCTTTTTACATATGTAAAGCAGATGACTTGAACATCCAAGCAATTCTCTCTTCTCACAAGTAGCTAAATGATACTTCGCAAATTGTTCAAATCCCTTATCCGACATAGAAAAATCACTTCGTCCTTCCGCAAGCTCAAGAATACTATCTACCGCTACCGTCGTTATAGATTGAACTCTTCTTTCTCTGAAAAGACTCTCAAATTCTTCAATATCATACCCTGTAAAAAGTTGCTCTTCAAAGTGCTTTACTCTATAATCAGGTTCAAAATTTTCCTCCAAACCATTAATCAGATTTGCATTTAGATAATTATCAAATAGAATCGAGTAAGCAGAAAGAAACGCTACCAAAATCACTCCACCCTTCTTAGTTACTCTGATTGCTTCATCAAGAGCTCTATGTACCTCTTTTTTGTCATAGAGATGATATAATGGCCCAAAAACCATAGTAATATCAAATTGATTATCCGCAAACCTATTAAGATCTAATGCATCGCATTGAAAAGCTTGAAGGTTATTCATACCTTTACTATTGTTCTTCAATATCTCAAGATTATGTTCGACCAGTTCTACCGCTGTCACTTCATAGCCTTCTTTTGCGAGAGCAATTGAATATCTTCCAGTTCCTGCACCTATTTCTAGTATTCTATCCCCATCCTTCGCAAAACGTCTAATATAGTTCATCGTTGTTATGTATTCCAGTTGACCTTGTCTGCTTCTGCTCAATCGTACTTCTTCATCAATTTCTTTATAAAATGAGTTTAGTAGTTCCAATCTTTTGCTCATAGTATTCTCCTCTGATTTAAAATATGAGACAGCCTTACAC
>JAEZKD010000017.1 GCA_023415655.1 Bacillota bacterium
AAGCCAGTGAACGGTGGCGCAGGCGGTAGTTCTGGTGGAGGAAAAGGAGGAACTGCATCATCTGATAATTCCCATAGAACAAGCGGATTAGCAGGAACACCAAACACTGGTGGTGGTGGAGGTGGTATGTCTTATACTGCTAGTTATGTTCGAAATGACAACTCCGTAACAACAAATTCCGGCTCAGGTGGTAGCGGTTTAGTAATTGTAAGATTCAATGGATAGAAGGGAGAAATAGTATGTATTGTAATCAGATATTTAGTTTAATCAATGATGGAGAAATCAAAAATATTATTGTGTGTGATAATTACACCTCAGCCAACCAAATTGCTATGGACCAATACGGCGTGGATGCTGTAGCAGTCGATACAACGTTGTACCCTGTCATCATTGGTGACTCCTTCATAGACGGTGTATTTATGCGAGGAGAAGAGATTATTAAACAGAACCCTACAGAAGCAGAGCAAATTGCAGTGTTAACTCAAGAAAATGAGTTTTTAAAGGCTCAAGCACAGACACTTACTGAGTGTATTCTAGAAATGAGTGAGATAGTCTATGGTGGTTAAAACACTATTATGCTATATACTTTTTGGGAAAGGAGGTACAGTTATGATGGCAATGTTATGGGCACAGCAGATTATGCTTGGCAAGAAGACATATGCACAGGTTCCTAAGTTATTGAAGGAGCAGGTCAGAGAAATCCTGATTGACAGTGGTTGCGAAGATTTAGTAACAGAATAATAAAATGTACATAGATGGAGCGCCCGAAAGGTGCTCTTTTTTGTGTACGGAAAGTGAAGAATATGGAAAAATATTTTAATAAATTAAGTATGATAATTGGTCTAATCGGAGGATGGCTAGCGGGAATTCTAGGTGGCTGGGATGCCTTACTTAAGACGATCGTATTCTTGATCATTGCAGATTATATTACTGGAGTAATCAAGGGCATCTATACAAAGACACTATCATCTGAAATTGGATTCAAAGGAATCCTTAAGAAGTTCATGGTCATCATTGTAATCGCTGTTTCTTATCGACTTCAAATCTTATTAGGAGAAGCTATTAAGCTTCGTGAAATTGTTATTATTTTTTTTATATGTAATGAGGGGCTTAGCTTATTAGAGAATGCAGCTGTGCTTATCCCAATTCCTGAGAAATTGAAGTCTGCTTTGTTGCAGATTAGAGATAAGGGTGAAGAGGATGGTGAAGCCAAATGATTATGATAGCTCATGCAGTCTATGACGAAAACGGAAAGTCTTGTAATGGAGTTGGTGGAGATCAGACTGGTAAAGAGATATGTATTTGGGATTGGTACAAGTCTGGATCTGGATGGACCCATGTATTAAGAGCTAAGGATAAAAAGGCGGCCAAGAAGATCTCAGAGACAGCTCAAGCCATTGCTAATAACGATAACATCGGTTATGACCAAAATAACCGTACCTCACTATATGATAACGCGGTAAAGGTTAACTACGACATATCTAAGATCAAAGTGCCTTGTGAGTGTGATTGCTCTACTTTGGTGAGTGTTTGTGTCAATGCTGCAGGTGTTAAAATAGCTAAGAATATCTATACTGGCAATCAGCTAAATGCAATCAAGGCTACTGATGCTTTTGAGATACTTACGGATAAAAAGTACTTAACTTCAGCTGACAATCTACAGGATGGAGATATCTTGCTTAGAGTTGGGCATACGGCAGTAGCAGTAGATATTCGCAGGAAACTTGAACTTACATCCCCAAGAATGAAAGGTGAGGACGTTAAGAAGCTACAAGTGCTTATCAATGAAGAACCAGATGGCATTTACGGACCGGACACAGACAAAAAGGTGCAAGCCATCAAAGCAGCACTAGGACTATAAAATCAAGCCCCTTGGATTACTCCTTGGGGCTCTTACTTATTCATTATTTCAATTAATCTCTCAGCAACTTCTAAGGTATTAACTTCTTTATCTTCTTTTTTTAATTCATATATGTATTGAAACAGTTCCATTCTTAAATCACGATTACTCGTCATTAGTTTTATGAATCGTTCCTCTATATCAAACATATTAGCTCCATCCTTATAAGTTTACTGCTTTTTGTTCTTAATGTTAAACTTGAACTTTGCATCATTGTCACTTATTTTACCACTAATATCAAACGTCAATGTCTTTGATTCGTCATTTTCGTTTGTATATTCAAAAATCAAAGACGTTTAACAGGCTTAACAGAGCCCCTGCTACAGTTGAAATAAAATAAAATTTAAGTATATTACTTATAGTTCTTAAACGCTGGCATTGAACATATAATAATTCAACAATTGTATCATCCTGTGATAAGCCACTAGTATCAATTATTTTGTTTGGTATTCCACAATTAGGACATGCTTTCGCTTTGTCAGATATTTCTCTATTGCATTCAGGACATTTTATAAGTGCCATATGTTATAATCCCCTTCGGTTTAATATGGAAGATTATAACATTTTTAATAGGAAAGTGCAAAGTCTTTATTACCATCAACTAACGTGGGGGTATGTATAGCCCCACTCATAGGTCATCAGAAAAGCGCTGTTAGCGGCCTCCCCTAACAAAGCATAATTCATACCCTCATATACTAATCCAACTTGATTTGCACTTGTTTTAGGAGCAAGAGCTATAGATACGGTGTAACCTTGCTCGTTCATTTGTTGACGAAGATTACTTACAAAATCAGCAAAACCTTCTGCATCTTCGGCTTTGACGAATTCAAAATCAACATTTACACCGGTGTATTTCTTTTCTTCCACCACTTGTAGTAACTGTTGGATGAGGTTCTCTTGGATTTGTTGGTTCTGAGTGATGGTTGATACTAATTCATTATTAAAAATACCACTTTCATCGAGAGGAGTTAACACAAGAATTGGATCAACACCATATTTCCTTGCCATTTCAATAATATCCTCATCATCAATTGGAATTAAATTTCCCTCCATCGTAAATCCATAAGAAAAAATACTGATTGTATTCAGATAAGGTAAAGTTAAAGCTAGAACATCGTAGGTTACATTAGGGTATACATACCCACCAGTTTCAATGAGACGCTCCTTTGGAGCTGTGTATGAGATAACAATTGTTTGACCTGGAATGAGACCATCCTGTGTAATCACATATGGATTGTTACGAACAAGGCTAATAACACTAACTTGGAAGTCACGTGCTATGCTATATAAGGTATCGCCTTCTTTGACAAGATGTATTTTGGAAGGGAAGAGTACTAAGAGAGCCTGACCAACAACAAGCTGTGTAGGATCATAGACTTCATTATCATACATTAAACGTTGACTTGAGACACCATATTGCTGTGCTATGGAGGCAATTGTTTCATTCGGTTGAACTACGTGAATAAGCATAAGTGACACCTTTTCTATCATTCGTTTCATTATATGCGAGAATTCGGATTTATGTGCTGATTAACAACGTTTACGTCTATGGAACATTGCACATTTGATTGGCAGAGATTCAACAAAGAATTTATCCTTGTGGCAAGATTGGAAAACATATCTTTGAGCATATGCTACAGTATAAAATGTCAAATCAGGCAGGATGGACGGCTGGAGAGAGTTGGTCCTTAGGAGATTCTCCAGCGGTTGGAGTAGCATTGGAACCAAATTGTGGGCAATACATAGTTCGAGAAGCACCTATTTTTAATGACGATACAACTTATCGTTTTGAAGAAGGACGACCAACGATTCGTGTATATACGTCTATTAACTCAAGATTTATTTTGGAAGATTTTATTAGTAAATTGCAGCTGTTATGTGGAGATATTGCTTGATACTTTGAGGATATTGAATGAAAGGAATCTTTTCATTTTCATCTTTAAGCTCAGTAATTAATTGATACATGGATACTATCTAGGAAAAATATCAAATAAAAAAAAGATTCTTTCTCTTTGACGTTTCTTTCCCAGTTCTATTGATTTACTTTAAGAAAGAATTCTGCTATAATCTTTATCGTAGAATTGCTTAGAGTCGTGAAATATCCTATGATTGAAGGTAGATCATGCAGCAGTATGAAAAGTAAGTTAAGATGGTTCATACAAAGTTCATACCATAGGACAAGTTTATAACATGAAATAGGTGAAATCCAATTCATACAATAAACTGGTTAATGAGAGAAAAACATGGTTAAGCTATGAAAAGAATCTGGAAATAACAGAGAAGAAAAGGTGGAAGCGAATGAAAAAACATTCAAATAGATTAAATGATGGCTTTGATGCATTTGATGAAAAATTGTTAGAAAAGTCATTAAAAGCATTAGAAAATGAGAAAAAAGCAAAACGAGATGAGGTAGCTTCAAAATCAGTGAAACGAGGTGAAGTTACTACCAAACCAGCTTCGAAAAAGAAAAGCTTTGAATCAAAGGATAAATTGAAAGATAAGTCCTTCAAGAAAGGTGATCTATATCAGAAGAAGGATGCGACACAAAAAAAAGAGGGTAAGAGAAAAAAAGCAACCGACCCAAATAGTTGCCCAATTTTTAAAAAGTGTGGAGCCTGTCAATTTCTTGATCAGCCTTATGAGGAGCATTTAAAGGTAAAGCAAAAACATGTGGAAAGCCTACTAAAAAGTCATGGAAAAGTAAATACCATATTAGGTATGAAGAGTCCATACCATTATCGTAACAAGGTACAGGCTGTATTCACTAGAGATGCAAGAGGGAACATTATCTCAGGACAGTATAAAGAGGGAACTCATCAGGTCATTCCAATTGAGACCTGTTTGATTGAGGATCAAAAGGCAGACGAAATTATTGGAACTATTCGTGGTATGTTAAAATCCTTTAAGATTAAGACCTATGATGAGGACACAGGTTATGGTTTGCTTCGCTATGTGCTTGTAAAACGTGGATTTACAAGCAATGAAATTATGGTTGTACTAGTCATAGGTTCACCAATTTTCCCATCCAAGAATAATTTTGTAAAAGCGCTTCGTGCAAAGCATCCAGAGATTACAACGATTGTTCTTAATATCAATGATCGCACGGATAGTTTAGTTCTTGGGAATCGAGAAACTGTCCTTTATGGAAAGGGTTACATTGAGGACACCTTATGTGGTAATGTATTTCGCATCTCTTCTCGGTCCTTTTATCAGGTGAATCCTGTACAAACTGAGGCATTATACAAAAAAGCAATCGACCTTGCAGGCTTTACTGGTAAGGAGACAATTGTAGATGCTTACTGTGGCATTGGTACCATCGGTCTGGTTGCAGCAAAACATGTAAAGGAAGTAATCAGCGTTGAGTTAAATAAGGATGCATATAAGGATGCAATTGCGAATGCAAAGCGTAATGAGATTAAGAATGTGCGTTTTTACAATGCAGATGCAAGTGAGTTTATGACAAAGCTTGCAGCAGAAGACCTAGCAGTGGATGTTGTTATGATGGACCCACCACGAAGTGGAAGTACGGAACAGTTTATCGATGCCGTTGCCAGCTTAGCACCAAAGAAGGTGGTGTATATTTCTTGTAATCCTGTTACCTTAGAGAGAGATATCTGTTATTTTGAGAAGCAAGGATATGAGATGAAGGAAGCTTGGCCAGTGGATATGTTCCCTTGGACACAACATGTGGAGACGTGCGTACTTTTGTCCCACAAAAACTCGTAAACATCTCCACCGTCCTTATACACCGGAAAATTGAATAAAATTGATTTCAGAGGTAGTTCTGATTCATCACATGGGAAAATCTCTATTTCTTTGATTGGCGAAGAAATTAGAGATTTTTTCTCTTCATCGCTGATTATATCGTATACATTATCTAAGTTTGCCAAAAGGGTGTAGATATTCTCCAAGGTAATGGCATCCTGCTCCACGGCTTTACGGTGAAGCTTTACATCTTCAATTTCTTCTTCAAGCTCTACAATGATGTCATATAGACTGTCAAGCAGGAGTGTCATAACGTGGAGCTTGCGTTCTCTGAAACGGGTATCCTCTCGATTTTTTGTTTGCTGAAATCGAAAGGACAGCGGTGGAGAACGACAGTTTGTACTCCTTATTACATATCCGGTCGCTACGATTAGGTGGCGACCCCTCCATCA
>JAEZKD010000108.1 GCA_023415655.1 Bacillota bacterium
TAAATTCTTCAAGGAGTTCATCTGTAATTATGAGTTAATCTATTGAACATATATCATTAGGAATCCTCCATATGAATTCATTATAACTTGGAGTTGTAGTTTCTTAAATGATCAAATGTGAGAACTCTTATAGTAGCATTCATAGCAAATCGCTTTGAATCTTTGTTTCATATGCTGATATAGTTTGTTTACACATGCTTTTAACACAGGAATCATAAAAGGAAATTCTAAAGAATTTCCTTTTATACTGAGGATTTACCCTGTTTTATGAAGATTAAAAATTGTATTTGGGATAGATTGTCTTTCTTTATCAAAATGGGTATTAAAAGGATCTTTTTAGCTTTACTTCATCCATTTGTTTGCAATTTATTATTCCACTTATGCTTTATAGAGAAGTTGCTTATTTCTTTCGATAGATAACATATCCTTTGCTAAGTAGCTCAGCAGTATTCACTTTTCTTTGCGAAACTTTACCTGTACTTCTTGTTGAATCGATAATGATTACTTCTGTTTTGTCATCATCGACAAACTCTTTGAAAAACATTACGTGACTTCCTATGATAGCAAATACATCACCTTGCTGTATCTCATCGATATTCTCTATTACAGTCGCATACGTTGGAATATCCTTTGTTGCTATTTTCTTAGGTAATTCCCAACATATTGTTAATAAACCAGAACAATCTACACCAACAGTGCGATAGCTAGCATATCGCTTCTTATCTTCTGGTACATTTCCAGCATATTTTCCTTCTTTCATTCCTTCTTCAAATTCCTTCAATGTTGATGCATTTCCCCAACTATAAGGGATACCAACATTTATTTCATTTACTTTCCACCAACCACAATTCAGAATTTGACCTTTCCATGTGACATCAGGAGTATCTACGAATCTTCCAGTGTCATCTATTCCATGCATTACATTTTTTTCACTAGCTTTCCATTCAAAATTGGCGTATTCTAATGCTTTTTCAACCACCTGATTTCCCCATGTATTCAAATTTTTATCCATGAATATCTCCTGTCAATTATGGTTATCTGCAATGTATCAAAAGATTTATTTTATAAAGCATATCGTTCATAACTTTTTACATTTTATAACAAATAGTATGATTACGTCAACTAATTATGATTATGTTTCCTTTTATCAACAAGTAGGGAAGAATTTAGTTTAAGAATATGCCATCAGAATGACATAAATTTCCATTAATGTTTTCGTATCAATATTGGAGGTGTTTTATGAAGAGATGGATTTGTATTTTCTTGATACTTTCTCTTTTTTTATGTTTGACATCGTGTAATAGTTATAGTAAGAAGGAGTCAAATATAGAGAAAGATATAACATATGAGATAACACCAATCATAGAATCCGACATAACACCAATCATAGCATCCAACATTACACCAATCGTAGAAAATGAAATCATACCAATAGATGATGCAAACAATCAAAAATCAGATGATTTAACGGAGGTTTCAGCAACGCCAACATTAACGGAAGTTCTAGTAACACCAACGAATACGGTTAATAATATTGAAGATGAAACATATATCTGTTTCGATCAACTACCAGGTTTTGAATTTGGTATATTATCAAACACGGATGCAAATGACTACTATGAGTATTTAACCTTTGAAGAAATCAATCATGTTGAAGACATTGTAAGCTATATAACAACATTAAAGGCGATCGGATTTCATGAAATTGAATATAGTAATACTTATGATGCAAATTCTGAGCTACAATTTCGAGGAATGAATGAAGAAGAGTTTGAAATAAGAATTGAATTAAGGGATACTACATGTAAAATAGTTTATGGAAAAGATTATGGCTATAAGTAAAATAAAAGAACTATAATGTATTTGGCATTATAGTTCTATCTTTGTATGGCAATAAAGATCAAACACCGGTTTTGTCAGAAATCAGTTGACGCTGAACCAACATATTTGACTCGTTCACAGGAAAGGCAGTACAAAAGAGCAAAAAGTAATACCCTGTTACTGTATGTATCCTAGTTGTATTTTAGCTAATATTAATAAAGATTTTATCATTATATGCTAACAGTAGTTATTCTAGAGTCCATATTAAATATCAATTTCCATACTCCGTTCATATTTTTCCAGGTAGAAGTGATATGGAATTTTCCCTCTAAATCTTTGTTTTTCCTATCTGAAACCATTGTTTGAACCACGTAGTGAATTTGGCAAATTTGTTCCGTTTCTTCGATGATTTCAAAATTCAAGATTTGATACTGTGCTACATCAAACTCTTTTATAATTTGTGCATACTCATAACCACTACATCGAAAACCACCACAAACCATGACAGCAGTTTCATCTACGACTTCCAAAAAAGCTGTAGCATTTCTATCTTTTGCAGCATCCCACATTGCTAACTCTAGCTCCATAATATTCATAATACGGTAACTCCTTTTCCGATTAACATTCTTTTGATCTTTGTAGTTCCAAGATTTCTTTTAGATTAATAAACTCTTTTTCGTAGTGGGGGTGAAAGGAACGCAATTCACTAATAATATAATTTCTAGGGAACCTCATCAAATAACTTTGTTCTTCCCATATGGCATCTATATACTTTCTAATCAAATCAATACCTTCAAGAGACAGATCAAGTCCAAACACAGGATAATCCATTGTTATGATGTGATCCATAGGTGCAAATTTAACATCATAGTATAGAAAAAATCCTGACAATGCTTTTTCTACGGTGTCTTGATAATTTAGATTATTATAATGGTCAAAGAATTCCATTAACTGATTGTATTTGTTCTGAGTTTTCTGTACAGTTTCAATCACAGTATTATAGCCAAGTTGATATGCATCTTTTGCAGGGAGTACATTAGTTGTTATGATTGAATTGCTCCTAACTTCACAATGTGCAATGCAATAGATCACAGCCTCCATGAATTGCCTTGCCTTGTCATATGTAATAGAACTGCTTTCTTTTGCAGTAAATTTCTCTGCTAGAGTTCCTACAATAGGAATTAAGTCTTCCATTGAATATTGCTTGAATACATCAGTTTTTTTCATCATCTCTTGCATATCTCCCAAGGAATCTACGGGTTCTAGCACGGATATTTCTTGCAAATTGATCTAAGTAAGTTTCTTCCAAATACTCGAGAGAACCTTGACATTCATCATCAAAAGCATTTCGCATCATAGTTATCAATTCTTCATCTGTCAATTCGTCCATAGATTCATTCTTGTATAAATAGAATATGTTTTGTAGCCTTGCAATTGATTCAACATAATTATCTTGATAAATATAGTTTGAATCACAAAATGCAAATATAATCTTGTCTAGAATACCAGTACCAAATTCCACTCTTTGTTGCTCAGACAAACATTCTCTGCGCCTGATCAGTAAGTCTTGAATATCATCATCTGTTAGACATAAACCAAATTGATTGGTATACTCATTTGTTGTTCTTATTAAGTTCATTTGATTCTGCTCTGATAGTTTCAAGAAAAAAGAATCATCCATATCATCACCTCCACCATGATCGTTTGATGATTATACTGCTAGAGTCATCCTATTACAAGTCTTGAAAAAATGTCCATTTTGTGGTAATATATACACATAAGATAAGAGAAAAAGATGTTCTGTTTGCATCTTTTTCTCTTATTTTTATGAGGATTATGTGTATGAAGAGTAATTATTAATATTTTTGTAAATCACCATACTTCCAAATGATTTACTATTTGTACAATAGTTTTGCATCAGATTATGATTAATCCATTTTGTGGCTTCCATGAGCAAGCTTGCTCCCCTTGTATTTCAAAATAAAACATGGTAAAGTAGGTACGTAATAAATGTTGGAGGTTTGAGTTATGGCTGAGTATGAAAGAATTGGTAGAAAGCTTATACATAAAGGGAAAATTGTTGACTTCTATGAGGATACGATGAAATTACCAGATGGTAGAACCGCAGAATGGGATTTTATTATGCATAAGGGTGCGGCAGCGATTGTCCCAGTCGATAAGGACGGGAAGATTGTTATGGTTCGTCAGTATCGGAATGCATGTGAGCGTTATACGTTAGAGATTCCTGCGGGGGGACTTAATCCAGAAGAGGATCGTAAGGTAGCTGCAGCGAGAGAGTTGGAAGAAGAGACTGGGTATAAAGCAGAGAATGTAAAGCATCTGTTGGACTTATATACGACCGTAGCTTTTTGTAATGAGTTGATTAGTATTTATTATACCGAGGAGATTTATCCAAGCAAACAGCATCTAGATGAGGATGAATTTGTTGAGGTGGAACGACATTCGGTAGAGGATTTGGTGCAAATGATTTTGAATGGAACGATTCAGGATGCAAAAACAATTGCAGCGATTCTTGCTTATAAAGAGGTTCGCAATCAAGAATCAAAATAGATTTCATGTACTAATCCCTTTTGCATTGTCATATTGTTAAATAGCAATGTTAAGGGAGGAAGCATATGAATCAACTAGGGAACCAACTTCGAAAAAAAGAACCGCTACGAATTGCAATCATTCTCTTTTTATTGAGTCTGTTAATTGGTGGTGTATTTGCAAAGGTATCGCAAAATCTATTGTCAGTTGGGATTGCTGGGATTAGCAGTCGTTACTTTAATACAATTAAGAATATGGACATCCAGTATTGGGATCTGTTTCGATATATCTTCTTCTCGTGCATGAAGAGTTTCTTTCTTATATGGGTGATTAGCCTGACAATCCTAGGACTTCCTTATTTAGCTTGGCTTATCATTAGCAATGGCTTTCAATTTGGGTATTTATTTACGGTGTTAACGATGAATTATGGCTGGAAGGGTGTTTTCTTATCGATATCATATCTATTACCTCATGGACTCATCTATATTCCAGTGGCTTTGATGTGTCTACTCTACTGTTATCAGTTGACCATGGAGATGAATCATGGACAGGTTACACCGAGTCTACATAATATAACTCTGTTGAAAAAATACATGAAATTGATTATAATATTACTAGGTGGGTTAGTCATCGGGGTAGTGTTAGAAACCTTCCTTGGAAGTGTTTTGGTACAAAAAGTGCTAACCTTATTATGAGGAAAGGGTGAAGGATATGGATGCATTGGTGGAACAATTTCTTGTTTATCAAAAAGAGGTTCGTAATGCTTCAGCGAATACACTGAGTGCGTATGCGCAGGACTTAAAACTGTTCTTGGCTTATCTGTCAAACGAGCAAATATTTGATGTCCAAAAGATTACAGAAACGCGTATCCAAGCATATCTACTTCATCAAAAGAAGAAAAAGAAGTCACAAGCCACTATATCAAGAAGCTTTGTAACCATCAAAAGCTTTCTTGGATTTTTAGTACGTAAGCATCTGTTGGACGAGGATCCAACGGAACGCATACATGCGCCTAAAGTGGAAAAAGCAGTTCCCAAATACATAAGCTACGAACAGATGGTAGCCTTGCTTGAGGCACCAAATGTAAAAACCATGCAGGGTAGAAGGGATCGTGCGATATTAGAGCTGTTATATGCCACTGGCATCAAGGCACATGAATTGATTCAAGTTCGTTTGGAGGATGTGAATCTTTCGTTTGGAAGTATTCTGGTTCGACACAATGAAAAGGAGAGGGTTCTACCACTAGGACATACGGTTAAAGTAGTATTAGCGGATTATTTTGAAGATTTAAAGGATCTTGATGTAACGCAAGAATATCTCTTTGTGAGTCGATTGAATACACCATTTACCCGACAGGGAATCTATAAGCTAGTAAAAGAGTATGGGAGAATTGCAGGAATTAAGGAGGAGATCTCATTACAAATCATACGTAATTCTTTCGCAGTTCATATGCTTAATAATGGTGCTGATATTGGAAGTATGAGTGAGATTCTTGGGATTAGTGATGTATTATCTGCTCAGAAATTCTTAAAGAAAGAAAAGACGAATACCTTTAGTGTCTATAAAAGAAGCCATCCAAGGGAGTAAACAAAAGTTACCCCAATCAGTGAGACAGGATTAAGTTCTTGATAGGATTCAATCATGTCAATCTGATTGGGGTATTTTTTGTCTATGAAATACTTAATTTAAGATTTTGGATTCATTATCTACAATAACTTACGTTTAGATACTATCTGCAATGGTATAAATGAGCTTTTCCGTTGCAGCCCATCCTAAGCATGCATCTGTGATCGACTTGCCATAGACACCATCACCAACTTTTTGATTACCTTCTTCAATATAGCTTTCAATCATAACACCTTTTACTAATTTGGCAATGTCATCATTGACTTTTCGTGAGTGGAGTACTTCCTTAACGATACGAGGTTGTTCGGAGTACATCTTGTTGGAGTTGGCATGATTAGCATCTACAATCGTTGCAGGATTCGCAAGAGGTAGCTCTTGATACATGGATAGTAGCTTAATTAAATCCTCATAATGATAGTTTGGTAAGCATTGTCCATGCTTATTGACCGCACCACGAAGAATGGTATGAGCGAAAGGATTACCATCTGTTTGCACTTCCCAGGTGCGATAAAGGAAGGTATGAGAAGCTTGTGCAGCGATACAAGAGTTCAACATAACAGATAAATCACCTGAAGTTGGATTTTTCATACCAGCTGGGACATCCATACCACTGATGGTAAGACGGTGCTGTTGATCCTCCACCGAACGAGCACCCACAGCGACGTAGGAAAGCATATCATCGACATATGGCCAATTTTCTGGGTAGAGCATCTCGTCCGCAGCGGTTAAACCAGTCTCATTAATGGTTCGTAGATGCATCTTTCGAACAGCAACCAATCCTTCGTGAAGATCTGGTTCTTTTTCTGGATCTGGCTGATGGACGATTCCTTTGTAGCCTTCCCCTGTGGTACGAGGTTTGTTGGTGTAAATTCTTGGTATGATAATGAGCTTTTCCGAAACCTTCTCAGAAACCTTAGCTAAACGGTGCATATAATCGAGAACAGCATCTTCATTGTCTGCAGAGCATGGGCCTATAATAACTAAAAATTTATTAGAAGCTCCTGTAAAGACATCTTTGATTAAGGAATCGCGTTCCGCTTTGATACGAATCCCGTATTCGGTCATAGGATACGCTTGTTTTAATTCCTCAGGAGTCATAACCTCTTTTAAGTAGTGGAAACTCATAATATATGTACCTAACCTTTCTTTGGTTGTTTATGTTATGTTTGGTTTATTTTATAGCTTTTTTGGGTGTTCGTCAATATAATAAATGATATGGTAATATGAATTTGGGTTATACTGAAAAATACTTGTACTTATTTCAAAGAATGAGTATACTATTACTATGACGCCCATATTCTATGGTAAAACAGAAAAACCTTTCCTATCGTAATATAGACTTAAAGGTTAGAAAGAATTTACGAGGGACAAACATAGTGAGAAGTAAGTTGGTTTTCATACATGTTGGCACTTGTTTTTATAGCGTGCTATGGATGGAATACTTACTGTGGGAAATACGTACTTAATGTTAACATGCAATAAATTTAGGATTGCAGAATGGAGTGTTTGTTATGAGAATGTATGATTTAATAATGAAAAAAAAGAACGGTGAAGTATTAACGTCGGAAGAAATACACTTTATTATAGACGGTTATACCAATGGGAACATTCCAGACTATCAGATGTCCGCTTTTTTAATGGCTGTCTGCATGAAGGGAATGAATGTTGCTGAAACAACAGATCTTACAATGGCGATGGCTCATAGTGGAGATATGTTAGACTTATCTCAAATTCACGGAAAAAAAGTGGATAAACATAGTACAGGTGGTGTTGGTGATAAAACCTCCCTTGTCATTGGGCCAATGGTTGCAGCTCTTGGTGTTCCAGTTGCCAAGATGTCAGGACGTGGACTTGGCCATACCGGTGGTACAATCGATAAGTTAGAGAGCTTTGAAGGATTTTCAACTTCTTTAACCGAGGAGCAATTCGTTGAGAATGTGAATCGAATGAAATTAGCAATCATCGGACAAACAGCGAATCTTGCACCTGCAGATAAGAAAATCTACGCATTGCGTGATGTAACAGCAACGGTTGACAATATCTCCTTGATTTCAAGCTCGATTATGAGTAAGAAAATTGCTGCTGGTGCTGACGTAATTGTATTAGATGTCAAGACAGGTAGTGGAGCTTTCATGAAAACCTTAGATGGCTCCTTTGAATTAGCTAAGACGATGGTAGATATCGGTAATGGCGTTGGTCGAAAGACATATGCTGTAATTTCTGACATGAATCAGCCACTTGGATGTGCGGTTGGTAATAATCTAGAAGTCATCGAAGCCATTGATACCTTAAAGGGCAATGGGCCAGCGGATCTTCTAGATGCAAGCCTAACCTTAGCAGCCTATATGTTGCTTGGTGCAGGGGAAGCGAAGTCTTATGAGGAAGCAAGAGAAAAGCTTAGTAAGACCATTCAAGATGGAAGCGCTTTGGAGAAGTTTGCAGAATTTGTACGTAGTCAAGGTGGAGATCCAGCGCCTATTTATGATACCGATAAATTCCCGAAAGCAAAGCTAATACAAGAGGTTTGTGCAACAAAGGCAGGCTATATATCAAACATTCATACCGATGAAATAGGTATGACCTCTTTAATCCTTGGTGGTGGACGTGAAACGAAGGAGAGCGAGATTGATTTAAGCGTAGGTATGAAAATTCACAAAAAGATTGGTGATTTGGTTGAGATTGGAACTCCACTTGCAACGCTATATGCCAATGATGAAGAGAAATTGAAAACAGCCAAAGAACGTTTCTTGAATGCCTATACAATAACAGATGAAAAAGTAATAGCACCAAACCATATCTATGGTATTGTTACAGAGAATGGTATAGAAAAGTGGTAATGTAAATAGAATCAAAGTGTGCGTTGAACCTCTAAAGTATAGAGTTTCATTGCACACTTTGATCTTGCACATAAGAAGTATCGTTCAAATTTACGATAGGGATTTCTTTCGTGCGTCTTGTATGCCCTGTCTTAGAGGGCATTTTTTGTTGACATAGTTTGAATCGAATATACATAAGGTTTGAAGTACTGATGGAAGTGAATATAGTATCCAAAGGAAAGTAATTGGAATCCTACGTTTTTTAGCAAGGTAAAATCACAGATTGGGAGGAACTATGAGTGCATTTGTTGAGTTAAAGGATGTGAAGAAAAGCTACCAGATGGGGGATGTTATGATACATGCCTCGAATGGGATTGATTTGCAAATTGAGCGAGGAGAATTTGCAGTCATTGTTGGTCCAAGTGGTGCAGGAAAGACAACCATTTTGAATTTACTTGGTGGAATGGATACCTGTACCAGTGGCAGTATTCTAGTTGATGGAGAAGATATTAGTAAATATCGTGAGAAACGACTTACGACTTATCGAAGAAATGACATTGGTTTTGTATTTCAATTCTATAATCTTGTTCCCAATCTGACAGCACAAGAAAATGTAGAGCTTGCGTTACAGATCTGTAAAAATTCACTGGATGCAAAGCAAGTACTTTATGATGTTGGGTTATCGGATCGTTTGGATAATTTTCCGGCTCAGCTCTCTGGAGGAGAACAGCAAAGGGTATCCATTGCAAGGGCACTAGCAAAGAATCCGAAGTTACTGTTGTGTGATGAACCAACCGGAGCGCTAGATTACAACACAGGAAAACAAATTTTAAAATTACTTCAGGATATGTGTAAAAAGCATGGGATGACGGTCATTGTAATCACTCATAATTCAGCCATTGCTCCAATGGCTGACCGTTTGATTCAGATTAAGAATGGGCGTGTTACCTTGATGAAGAAAAATGATCATCCTGTGGATGTGGAATCAATTGAATGGTAGGTGCTGAATATGAAAAAACGTGCATTGCAGAAAGACTTTCGAATGGAAGTGAAAAGAAACTTCATGAGATTCCTCTCAATTCTGCTGATCGTGGCACTTGGTGTTGCTTTCTTTTCTGGTCTTCGTGCCTGTAAAGAGGATATGCTTGATTCCGCAGATCAATATTATGATGAAATCAATTTTATGGATATTTCTGTTGCTTCCACGATGGGAATTACTGATCAGGATTTGGAGGCAATAAGAAAGATTGCCAATGTAATAGAGGTTGAGGGGGCTTATGTTAAGGATGCGTTGGTAGCCTTAGACCAACAGGATGTGGTGGTGAAAACCTTTTCCAACAATGAAAGAGTAAACCAGTTTTTTCTAATCGAGGGAAGGAAACCACAAGCAGATAATGAGTGTATGGCAGATTCCTTATTCTTAAAAAACAATGGTTATCAGATTGGAGATACCATTACATTATTCTTAGAAGAGGAGGAGATTAAAGATAGCTTACGAGAGGTAACCTTGACGATCGTGGGTAGCTGTAATTCTGCCAAATACCTCTCCTTTTTTCGAGGGACTGGTGAAATAGGGAATGGTTCTATCAATGGATTTCTTGTCCTTAATAAGACCAATTATACACAAGATGTTTATTCCGAAGCTTATGTTCAAGTGGCAGGAGCGAAGGAAACAGGAGGCTTTGGGGAAAAGTATTCGACAATTGTAGAACAAGCGAAAACTCAGATTGAAGCCATTGCATCGGTTCAGTGTCAAGCTCGCTACGATGAGGTTATGAAGCAACCATTGCAAGATTTGGAGGATGGATTTGCAGCCTATGAGAAACAAAAAGCTGATTTGGATCAAAACAAAGCAGCAGCAGAGAGAGAGATTGACAAGTTTGAAGCAGAACTTGCAAAAGCTAACGAACAGCTCAAAGATGCGGAGAAAGAATTAGAAGAAAAAAAGGATAAGTTAAGAGTCATTCATTATGGAGAGAATGATATTGCTACGATGCTTGCTCCTATCATAGCAGAAATTGAGGCTCAAAGGTTGCTTTATGAAGAACAAAAAGCAAGTTTAGCTAAAAAGCAGCATGAGATTAAAGAGACGTTTGAACCATTGGAATTAGAACTTACCAAGGCACTTACAAAGTTAGAGGAAACGAAAAAAAGCCTCTCAGAAGTTGCCGTACCTCAATGGTATGTTGGTGACCGAGAATGGGTTGAATCCTATGTTTCCTATCGTGCGGATGCTGAGCGAATGGATGCGATTGCCAAGGTATTCCCAGCACTCTTTTTCTTTGTAGCTGCGTTGGTATGTTTAACAACGATGACGAGAATGGTGGATGAACAACGTACCCAGATGGGTATTCTTAAGGCACTAGGTTATTCCAAAGCAATGATTATGGGTAAGTTTATGAAATATTGCTTTTTAGCCACCTTATTAGGCTCTATTCTTGGAGCGTTGATTGGTCAAAAGCTATTTCCATATGTTATTATCACTGCTTATCAAATCATGTATCAAGGACTTGTATATGTTGTGACGGATTATCGTCCATATGTTGCGGTGATGGCTGGATTACTAGCAATCGCCTGTACGTTGGTTGCGACCTACTTTGCTTGTATGAAGGATTTAAAAGCAGAACCAGCCCAATTGATGCGACCAGCAGCACCAAAAGCAGGAAAGCGCATCTTACTAGAAAGAATTCCATTTTTCTGGAATGCTATGAATTTCACGATGAAAGCAACCTTACGGAATCTATTCCGTTATAAAAAGAGATTCTTGATGACGACTATAGGAATTGCTGGTTGTATGGGATTGATTATCGTTGGATTCGGTATCAAGGATTCGATTGGAGTGATGTCAAAATTACAGTATGAGGAGCTGTGGCTACAGGATGCAGAGATTACGTTAGAGAATGGTCTTTTAGAAACGGAAAAGGAAACTTTATTAAGTTCCTTAAAGAACGATGAGGCCATAAATCATGCACAGCTACTTTATCAAAAGTCACTGGAAGGAACCGGAGAAAAAGGAACGAAAAGTGTGACCTTATATGTAATGAAGGATACGCAAGCATTTCAGGAGTTTTTCTTATTCCGTGATCGTTCTACTAAAGTAGAAACAAGGCTTCAAGACGATGGTGTGATTCTAACAGAAAAATATGCAAACATGATAGGAGCTAGGATTGGAGATATCATTACTTTAGATTTTGGTAACTATCAAAAAGTTCAAGTACATGTTCACGGGATTGCAGAAAATTATCTGAGTCACTATATCTTTATGACAGATGCCTACTATCAGGAGTTAATGAAGGATCCAGTGAATTACAATAGTTGTTTACTGCGAACGATAAGCAGTGAACCAAAGGAGGAAGAAGTGCTATTTTCTCGAATCTTAGCAGAGTTTCCTCAGGTGTTGTCGATTTCTTCGACAAGGGATTTAAGTGAACGAATTGATAGCATGCTGGAAAGCTTAAATATCATCACTTATGTCCTGATTATCAGTGCAGGCTTACTAGCATTTATCGTCCTTTATAATTTGAGTAACATTAATATCAATGAAAGAAAGCGTGAACTTGCTTCTTTGAAGGTACTTGGATTCTATCCTGGGGAGACCAATGCTTATGTTATGCGCGAAAATCTGATATTGACGATGCTTGGTATTCTTTTTGGCATTGGTCTTGGAAAAGTGTTGCATCGCTTTGTCATGCAGACGGTGGAAATTGATCAGGTTATGTTTGGTCGATTGATTTCCCCTGTAAGCTATGTGTATAGTGCAGCAATTACGTTTGGATTTTCGTTATTGATTTGTTTCTTTACGTATTTTAAATTAAAAAAGATTGATATGATAGAATCTTTAAAGAGTGTCGAATAGGAGAATCGTGTACATCATATGATATATTAATCAAATTAAGGCAGAGTAGCCATGGAGTTTATTCATTATTTACCAAAACGAGTGGTTCGGATACTATTAGTCCTCGCAATGATTGCGATAGTTGTAAGAGTAATCATTCCGAGGACTTCTCTATACTATATGTACTGGTTTTATCATCCGAAGTTTGGAACCTACTTAAACACGACCGACATGGTGTTAGTAACTGGGGAAAGTTTTCGACTGAGTGTTCGCACCATCAATCAACGCCTTACATTTTCCTCCACAGATTATAAGGTTGCTTATGTCAATAACTCAGGACTTGTAACAGCAAATAAACCTGGAATTGCATTTATTAAGGTGAAAACGAGGAAGAAAACACTGGTTTGTCGTGTGAAGGTGATTGCACTCAATCATAATACATTAACACTAAAGCCAGGAGAAACAAAGAAACTAAACGTACTGGGGTGTTGGTTTTTGGAAAGCTATCAGAGCAGTGATCCATCGATTGCAAGGGTATCTAACCATGGAAAGGTGACTGCAATCAAAAGCGGAACTACGACAATTAAGGCGAAAGCAAAGGGGAGAACGCTTACTTGTACGATCACAGTACCATAAACCATAGGAAGTACGATAAGTTGTCATATTTTTAGATAAGCTCGACTAAAATAGTACTAATTAACAGGATTGGATGAACAAAAATGGAGGCCATTAAATTATTAAAAAGAACGTTTGCAGTCATACTTGCTTTTGCATTCATTGTTATGTCTTGTCAAGCAGTTCTTGCGGAAGAATCCAGTAGTACTACGGATACGTCGGATACAGGAGAAGCTAAAAAGTCGAGCGAAATCTATGAAGACATGGGAGAAGAGACGATTTCAGATATTGATGAAGAGTATCTTGAGAAAATCTCTAATGATCCAATATCAGAAACAGCGATTACCGGACTTGAGATCAGTTCCACAGCAGCAGTGTTAATGGAAGGCTCGACTGGCAAGGTAATCTATGAAAAGAATTCTACACAGGAATTGCGACCAGCTTCAATTACTAAAATTATGACCTTGTTATTGATTTTTGAAGCTTTGGATCGTGGACAGATTAAGTTAACGGATATGGTTCCTGTAAGTGAACATGCAGCCAGCATGGGAGGCTCACAGGTATATCTCGAACCGTATGAGACACAAGATGTGAATACCATGATTAAATGCATTAGTATAGCGAGTGCAAATGATGCAAGCGTTGCAATGGCTGAATTCATTGCAGGTTCAGAAGAGGGGTTTGTCGCTAAGATGAATGAACGTGCAAAGGAACTTGGGATGGAGCATACCAATTTTGTCAATTGCTATGGCTTAGACACCGATAATCATTATTCTTGCGCCATGGACGTTGCCTTGATGTCAAGAGAACTTATCATGAAGCATCCTCAAATCAGTAACTATTCCACTGTATGGATGGATACTTTTATACATACCACGAAGAAGGGACAGACTGAATTCGGTTTGAATAACACGAATAAATTAATCAAATCCTTCAATGGTATTACAGGTCTTAAGACAGGATCGACAGGATTAGCGAAGTATTGTCTTTCTGCCACTGCTAGAAGAAATGATATGGATCTCATTGCAGTGATTATGGCAGCACCAGATACTAAGGTACGTTTCGCAGAAGCTGCAAAGCTATTGAATTATGGATATGCAAATTGCTCTTTATATAAGGATAAAGGAGAGAATCTAACCATTCCAGAAGTATCTGTGAAAAAAGGAGTCCTAGAACGGGTGACGGGGAAATTAGCTGGAGAATTTTCTTATCTTTGTATGCAAGATATGAAGCCTGCTGATATTACGAAGGAAGTAAAAATGTTAGAAGAGGTAAAAGCTCCATTAAAAGAAACAGATGTGATTGGTGAGGTTGTCTATTACTATGGTGGGAAAGAGATTGGGAAAGTAAGTATTGTGCCAACCACTGCAATTGATGAAGCTGGATATGGGGATTATTTTAAAGCTTTGATTTCTCGTTTTTTTTAAAATAACTTGATTCATCGTGAGTGATGTTATTGAGTAAATGCGATCAACATAGATACCA
>JAEZKD010000156.1 GCA_023415655.1 Bacillota bacterium
GGTCCAAGGAATTGGTTAAATATAGTCCTATTAAGACTTTAACACCAGAACAAGGACAATTAATTACAGAAATCATAAATAATCCTAATCAGAGTTATGTGATTAACGGAGATGCCGGAACTGGAAAAACAGTTCTTCTTACACATCTTGTGGCAAGTTTGCTAAAAGACAGACCTGGAACTAGGATTGGTGTTGTTGTTCAGCCAAATTGGGAAAAGACAGCAACAAATATTTTTAAGGTATATGGAATGAATAGTAGTTATCTTTCAATTACCACATCAACAAGAATCATCACCGATAATAGTAGATATGATGTGATAATCGTAGATGAGTCACACAAACTATCAAGAAAATATGGAAAGCAGCATCCTTCTTTTGGAAAAGTGTACGAAATATCAGGATTTGAAAATTGTGAATCGCATCTTGAAATTATACAGAAGATGGGACAACAGATTGTATTGATGTATGATGTATTACAAGCTATTAGACCAGCTAATGTTACTAGAGAGATGTTCAAAGAGTTAACAAAAGGATATTCTAAGAAGTTTCTTAAGACACAATTCAGAATACAGGCACCTAAAGGAAAGAATTATACTTCAGATGATTATGTGAATGGAATTAAGTATCTACTTTATAAGGATACCGGATTGCTTAGTTCAAGTCTTACTAATTATAATCCTGATTTTAATAGGGAAGTATTTAGAGACAAAACGCCAGATGCCTATTTTGGCTATGTTACTTCGTCGCCACTTCAAAGTTTAATTGATTGGATTGAAGAAGACAATAATTTTAATCCAGAGCATATAAATAGAGTGCTCGCTGGTTTGGTAGAGCCTTGGGCGCAGAGTGATGGTAAAGATCCTAGTATCAAGCATTGGCATGAAGGTGATATTCACCGTAGATGGAATTCTACACAAGAAAACTGGGTAAATAGCAAAGATGCAGATGCATCAGAGCAGATTGGTTCAGTATTCGCAGTACAAGGTATAGACCTTAATAAGGTTGGTGTACTTATTGGAGCAGATTTAGAAGTTGGTATCGATGGAAAGTTAAGAGCTAATCCAGAGAATTTTCATAATACTAATGGTACATTTACTGCGGAAGAGATGGTTGATCCTAACAATAAATTTGAGTTTACTCTATTTGTTATGAATATTTATTATGTTCTACTTACTAGAGGTATCGATGGAATCCGTCTTGGTTTTTGGAAAAACGATGCCTTTAGGAAATATATGCAGAAAACATTAGAGATAAAGTAAGAATCTTAACGAAAAGTTGAAAAACGATAGATGAGAAAAAAGAAGTTTAGAGCCAACCATATATTGGCGTTAAAGACAGAGAACACAGAAGAAAGGAAAAGAATATGGAACAGTGGATTATACCCTGTAATATAAAGTATTACGATGTGGTAGGAGCATTTAATGAGTTGAAATGCTTAGACTGGAAGCAATCTTGCAAATCAATAAATGTAGGGGATGAGATTTATATCTATATAGCAAAACCTATTAGTGCAATTAAATACAAATGTAAAGTCAATAAAGTGAATTTGGATTGTGTTGAGATAGATGATTCTAAATTCATTATTAATGGTGAGCCATATGAAAGATATGGTAGTCACATGGAATTGGAGTTATTGGAGGAATATGGTGATATGAGATATTCGTTGGAGGTTTTGCGTGAAAAGGGATTAACAGGAAATATCCAAGGACCAAGGAGAGCCAAAGGTATTGTTAAATAATCGGGGACAAAAGAAGAGTGTTGTTAAAAGTATTACTATTACTTCAACAAGATAATGAGTTGAAAATAGTAAAAGGGAGGATAGATTTAATGAATGGGAGTTCGGGAAATTATTAGCCAACTATTAAATAAATCCAGAAATACCGTTGCGATGTAAGTGAATTGTATGTGACTTATTAGTAAATAGGTGAAATCATTATAAACTATGTTTGATATGAAAAATAATCATGATTATCTTTGAAGAAAAGTTTGGAGGGGAAAAGTGTGATAAATCAAAAAAGTTTAGCGTGTTTACATCCTGAACTTGCAAAGGAATGGCATCTGACTAAAAATGGGGATTCGACGCCTGATGATATATCTGCTGGCTCTGGGAAAAAAGTATGGTGGAGATGTGAGAAGTCGCATGAGTGGTTAGCGACAATTTCAAATAGAACGCGAAATAGAAGTGGTTGTCCGTATTGTTCGGGTAAAAAAGCATGGCCTGGATTTAATGATCTTAAAACTATAAATCCAGGCTTGGCTAGTGAATGGCATCCATCAAAGAATGATGAATTAGCGCCTAATAATGTTGTTGCTCACAGTGATAAGAAAGTTTGGTGGTTGTGCAAAAAGGGTCATGAGTGGATGGCGGTTATTAAAGACAGGCAGAATGGAAATGGTTGCCCATATTGCTCGGGTCGATTACCTATTCCAGGAGAAACAGATTTGGCGACTGTTTTTCCGGATATTGCCAAGGAATGGCACTCTATTAAAAATGGAGACTTAATGCCAACTCAAGTTACATCGCGTTCCAATAAAAAAGTATGGTGGCAATGCAAGGAAGGACACGAGTGGTATGCAACGGTTGATAGTAGAAGTAGAACAATATGCCCTATTTGTACTAATAGAAAAATCTTAGTTGGACATAATGACCTCGCAACAACGCATCCTACAATCGCGGCACAGTGGCATCCTGCAAAAAACGGAAAACTCACACCGAAAATGATTACATATGGTAGTTTAAAGAGCGTTTGGTGGTTGTGTAAAAAAGGACACGAATGGAAGGTTTCTCCCAACGCCAGAACTAATCATGAGAATGGGAGTTTAACTAATTGCCCAATTTGTTCGTCTGAATTAAGAACATCTTTTCCAGAACAGGCGATTTTCTATTATCTTTGTACAGTGACAACTGCAGAAAGCCGAAATACTGCATATGGAAAAGAATTAGACATCTGGCTTCCTGAGTTACAAGTGGGAATTGAGTATAATGGTATTTATTATCACACAGACAGTAGAAGAGATGTTGAAAAGATTTCTTTTTTTAAGGAAAAGAATATTCGAATAATAACAATCATGGAAAGCAAGCGGAATTTTGTTTCCAGTGGTGTTATAGAGTATGATTATAAGAAAGCTAAACAACTTGATTGGGCAATAAGTGAGTTGTTTGAGCAGTTAGGATATATTCCGCCCGATATTAATACTGAAAGAGATGCTTTAAGAATACAAGAGCAATATGTGCGAATGGAGAAGGAAAACAGCATTGCTGTAAAATTTTCGCAAATATCGAATGAATGGCATCCTAGTAAGAATGGTAGATTAAAACCAGAAATGTTTTCATTTTCAAGTCATGCAAAAGTCTGGTGGCTTGGAAAATGTGGGCATGAGTGGAGTCAGACAATAAAAAATCGTACATTAGCAAATTCAGGGTGTCCTATTTGTTCTGGAAAAGAAGTTTCGTCTGGATTTAACGATTTAGCTACAAAGAATCCGGAGGTTATTTTATTATGGCATCCAACAAAGAATGGGGAATTAACTCCAACACAAGTCACTCCACAATCAGGAAAAAAAGTATGGTGGCAATGCAAGAGGGGGCATGAGTGGCTTGCGACTATTTCTTGTGTTTCTAATGGCTCACGTTGTCCAATATGTTCTAACCATAAAATAATGATAGGAGTAAACGACCTTGGAACAACTCACCCTGAGCTTGCAAATGAATGGCATCCAACAAAGAACGGTGAAATAACTCCTCAACAAGTTACTTATGGAAATGATAAGAAATTTTGGTGGAAGTGTGCTGAAAGTCATGAGTGGCAAGCGTCGCCGAATAGTAGAACAAATTCAAAGGCTGGCTGTCCTTATTGCTCGAATAAAAAAATATTACCAGGATATAATGATTTATGGACTACAAATCCTGATATTGCAAGACAATGGAACTTTGATAGAAATGGAGAGTTGCAACCACAATATGTTTCAGTGGGTAGTTCTAAAAAAGTTTGGTGGTTGGGGGACTGTGGTCATGAATGGGAGATGACTGTTCGAAATCGGATAACGGGACAAAACTGTCCGTATTGTTCAGGTAAAAAGATTTTGGCAGGATTTAATGACCTTGCGACTAATTATCCTGATTTGGTGAAGGAATGGCATCCTAATAAGAATAACATAGAGCCTTCGGAAATAACAAGAGGATCAAATGCAAAAGTATGGTGGAAATGTGCTAAAGGTCATGAATGGGAAGCAATTGTTGCAAATCGGAGCAAAGGTGCAGGATGTCCAAAGTGTTACAGAGATAGCAGAGGTGCTAATTAATTTATGGAATAACAAAAATGGTTTATGGTGATAAAAAATTAAAGATTATATTGCTTTTTGAGAAGGTAATTGCATCTTCACCAAAACCATGATAACATTTCCGTGATAACGCCGCAGTTTAATCTAATAGTAATATTCATATTGTCATGTACCTTAGTACATTGTGGCAAGATAGGATATCTTTTTTAATAATTTTTCTCTGACATTTGCAGGTTCTAAACATTCGCATTTCTCTCCAAAACCTAGAAGCATATCATAATAATAATCCCTATCGATAAAAGGAAAATAAATGATATAGTGGGAATCACCATCTGGAGTAAACTGATTAAAAGAACAATAATCAAGCATTCTTTCCAGCAAGGATTTATGGATTCTAAGAGTAATAAAAATCTTTAAAGAATTTGAAATCTCATCAGCATTTAAAATCGGACTAGGGAAATCTTTTGGAATATATGACTCATCACATACTTTTAAATCAATTATTCTGGAAAGTTTAAATAGTCGATAATCTTTTCGTAGATGACAAAAGCCATAGAAATACCAACTACTATTTTTAAAAACAAGCTGGCATGGTTCGACTGTTCGAGGAATAGCATTTCCTTGACGGCCTATATAGGAAAATGATAGTAAGTGTCTTTCTTCTAGAGCAAGTTCTATTTTTACCAGATAATCTTTTACAAAAGGGTTAGTTGTCCATGGATTGACATCTATACAAATTTGACCTGATTTTAATGCGATGGCATCAGCTTGTTCAGAGGGAATAAAGCTTTTAACTTTGGACATGGCGTGAATAATGTCATCACCACGAAAAATTGATGAAAGGCTGGAAAGCCCCATCAAAAGTGTAGACAGATCGTCTTCCGTAAATACATTTTTGTCAATCTTGAAATTTGGCATTATTTCAAAGCCTCCACCAACACCTGAGGTTGCGCGTATTGGAATGCCTGCCATACAGATTGAATCTATATCACGATATATGGTACGCTTTGACACTTCAAAAGTATTTGCTAATGCTTCAGCGCTTACTTTTTTCTTTTCGAGTAATAACATGATGATACTGACTAGTCGATCAACTTTCATAGAATATACTCCTTATATTTTTAAATATAGCATAAATTGATGACATACATATGTCAACAATAGAATGCTATGATATAGAAAAAAAGGAGAAAGAAGGATTATGAGTAATAAAGCGTTAGTTATAATTGATATTCAGAATGATATTACAAAAAATTATAAGGAAGTCATAGAAAATATTAATATTGCTATTGATTGGGCGGTGGAAAGTGACATGCATGTCGTGTATATCAGACATAATAATCTGTCAGCTGGTACAAGAACATTTAAACCTGGTACAAAGGGGGCTGAA
Organism: Bacillota bacterium; assembly: GCA_023415655.1. Classification (GTDB taxonomy): domain Bacteria; phylum Bacillota; class Clostridia; order Lachnospirales; family Lachnospiraceae; genus Lachnoclostridium. The sequence continues at coordinate 5,672 of JAEZKD010000156.1, forward strand.
CTTGTTCCAGAGATGAAGATAGTTTCAGAACATAATTTTATTAAAACAAAAGCAAGTGCGTTAACAAGCGAGGAATTCGTTGCATTTATAGAGGAACATAACATTAATGAATTTTACATTGCAGGTGCAGATGCAATAGCTTGTGTTAAGTCTACTTGCTACAATATGAGAAAGGTTGGTTATATTGTTTATATTATTTCTGATTGTATTACCAGTTATGATAAGAAAAAAATTGACGAGATGCTTGTTTATTATGAAAGTAAAGGATGCGATATAAAGAAGTTGGACGATGTGATTCAGAATAGAAAGTCTTAAGCAT
>JAEZKD010000165.1 GCA_023415655.1 Bacillota bacterium
ATCCACAGGTAATCAAAGCATATCTAGGAGGGGGATCTAATGCTTAAACTTGAGAATATTAGTGCTGGTTATGGAGATTTACAGGTTTTATTTGATGTCTCTATAAATGTAAAAAAAGGTGAGTGCGTTGCTTTGGTTGGTTCTAACGGGGCAGGTAAAACCTCCTTACTTAGAGTAATATCTGGTTTTCTTCCAGTTACCAATGGAAATGTAACTTTTAAAGGAGAAAATCTACTTAGTATGCCAACCACAAAAAGATCTTCAGTAGGTATAGCTCATATTCCTCAGGGTAGAGGTATTTTAGGAACACTTTCAGTTATGGACAACCTAATTCTTGGTGGCTATGACAAGAGAGTCAAAAGCAGAAGAAAAGATAATATCGAAAAAGCATTTGAAACATTCCCTAAGCTAAAACAAAGACAAAATCAGATTGCAGGATCTCTTTCTGGTGGTGAACAACAGATGCTTGAAATCGCTCGTGCATTAATTATGGAACCTGACCTATTAATGCTTGATGAACCATCACTTGGTCTTGCTCCAATTGTTGTAAATGAAGTTTTTGAGATAATTAGTAGAATTAGAGATACAGGTATGTCAATATTAATTATTGAGCAAAATCTATTGGCTACTTTAAAGGTTGCGCAGAGAGGGTATGTTATTGAAACTGGTAAAGTGGTAATAGAAGGATCATCAGCGGAACTTATGAATAATGAAGACGTTAAGAGGGCTTATTTGGGACTATAACTAATGAGAGGATTTTTAAATGAAACAATATGTAAAGGAAGATATCGATAAGTATAAAATTATTGCAATAGTAAGAGGAATAGAAAATAAATACATTTTAGATACTGCAAGAGCTTTATATGAAGGTGGTATTAGGCTGTTAGAAATAACCTTTAATCAAAATTCCCGTACATGTATAGATGATACTAAAATGGCTATTGAGATGGTTAAAAGTGAATTTGGAGATAAAATGAGGGTTGGTGCTGGGACTGTTCTTACAACGCAACAAGTTGATGCTGCATGCAAGGCAGGAGCAGAATTCATTTTATCCGCTGTTATGAATAAAGAGATTATTCAGTATGCAAATGAGTTAGGTTTGGTATCCATACCTGGTGCATTAACTCCAACAGAAATAGAATTAGCATATACCTATGGTGCTGATTATATAAAAATATTTCCTGCTGGAGATCTAGGTATTAGCTATTTAAAATCAATAAAAGCGCCATTAAGTCATATTCCAATGACTGCAGTTGGAGGTGTAGATATTAACAATATTAAAGATTTCCTAGCTATAGGTATAAACTTAGTTGGACTTGGATCAAATTTAGTTAATCCAAAACTGATTGAAGAAGGTAAGTTTGAAGAAATCACAGACCTAGCAAGGCAATACACCATGTTAGTAATTGAATAATTTCTATTAAACTACAAATTTGAAGATTTTATATAGCGAAAGTTGGGACAATCATGAATAAATTAAACTATATTATTACCATTGATGGTGGTACAACGAACACTAGGGCTATACTTTGGGACGAGAATCGTAACTTTATAGATAATGAAGTATATGAAGTTGGTGTTCGAAATACTGCTATTGATGAAAATAATACACTATTGAAAAAAACGGTAACAAAATGCCTAGATAGCCTTCTGTTAAGAAATAGTCTAAGTTATGATGATATTAAAAGTATTGTTGCTAGTGGTATGATAACTTCAAATGTTGGGCTGGTTGAAATTCCTCATGTACTTGCACCTGTGGATATTGATGGATTGGCAAATTCCATTAAACCAATTTTATTAGAAGAGGTATGTCCTATTCCAATATGGTTTATCCCAGGTATTAAAAATAATTATAATGATGTTAATTTGAATAACTATGAAGAAATGGATATCATGAGAGGAGAAGAAGTTGAAAGCATTTATTTGATAGACAAATATTTTACTGGTGAACCTCTAATACTGATATTACCTGGATCACATACTAAGATCGTATCTGTGAATAGCGAAGGGAAAATTAGTGGATGTCTAACTACTATATCTGGAGAATTATTATCTGCTATCACATATAATACAATTATTGCTGATGCAGTTGGTAGAAATTTTGTAGGCAATAATTATAGTAAAGAAATGATTATTAAAGGATTTAATAATGCTAATAAAGTGGGCTTAAGTCGTGCTTGCTTTTCTGGAAGAATACTAAATCAATTCTTGATTTCTGATAAAGAAAAAGTAGCTAACTATATTTTAGGATGTATGCTTCAAAATGATATATATGCTCTCAAAAATACATCTACGTTAACAATAAGTGAAAATACAATGGTTATTGTTGCGGGTAAAAATCCATTAAGACAAGCATTTGTAGATTTACTAGAGTATGACAAAACATTTAAGAAAATCATTAATCATGAATCTGATGAAAAGGAACCGATGTCAGCAATAGGAGCTTATTTGATTGCATATAAACGCAATATCGTTTAGTTTTGCTAATGCAAAGAATACTTGCTGCGTATATTAATAATAAAGAGCTTTCATATAAGGAGTACTAAGCTTTAAAGTTGATTATAGCTTAGGAAAGATGAAAGCTCTTTTTCATTTTAGGAGCTTTGAGTACCCATGAGTACGAAAAGTCCATTAAAGAAATACTACGGTATAGAAAGGAGAACCAAATAAAAAAGGTGAGGTAGAGATCAGCTATGGAATCGATGATGAATATCAAGGTCAAGGCTATAGTAAATATAGTTTTATTTATGCTGTTTTTTGTGTTATTATGTACTAATAGTAATGATTGGTAATTATGGTAAATAAAAACTTTGGAGGGGAATCATAGTTAACCCTCAATTCTAGGGAGTATTATGCCATCACCGCAATCAAGTGGATCGTTCAATACTTGGTGGAACACCTGCACGTTACAAAGATTAACATCAGTCATAGAAAAGAAAATGTAGAAGCAAGTCAATTGTATGAAAAAATAGGCTTTCATTTCATTGGAGGAAATGAAGTAGAATACTTCAGATTTTTAGAAGTTTAAATTTACATATAGGTGGTGATTGAAATGTACTTATATCATTATTATGATAAAACGATAGGACCCTTCGTTAATCTGTCAGAGGTTGGAATGGAGGAAGCAAAATCCATTCTTAATGCGATAAAAGTAGAAAAACCAAACTCCCAATGTGCACAAAGACATGATAAATATGTAGAGTTTAGACATAATTGTGAGAATATAATTCGAACCGAGTTTGCGAAAAAGGGTGGTACCATAAATCGAACTTCACCTCATTATTTGGTG
>JAEZKD010000251.1 GCA_023415655.1 Bacillota bacterium
CTGTTAAGCAAAACCATCGATGAAATTAATAAAGGAACCTTTGACGATTATAAATCTGGTCAAGAAGTAGTAACTGCCGTTGCAAACAACAAAACATTACTATCGGATTGGAAGTAGCTTTGAATCATACCTTTCGTCTCTGTCATAACTTATAGTTGATATTGATTCTTTTTGAGCAGAGCTATTATGCTCTGCTCAATTGAATCAGCTTTCACTCGTTTTGATGAAAGTAATATTATTTATCTACTGCAATTGGTTGTCTCCCATTAATGTCAGAAAATCCATACTTTAAGCCTATATCTCCAGTACGTAGAACCTTACCGCTTTGTTCAATGGCACTATCATCCTGTTCCAAAGCAGCAACACAGCGCCCGACAAACTGCGGTGTTTCCATTTCTTCTAAGCAAAGAGAGGAGTCATATTTAGCGAGTTCAATCATTCCCTCAGTTAAAACATTACCTGGATAGATTGAGAACATCTTAACCCCATATTTTTTTAGTTCATAAGCAGCATCGCAAGTGAATTTATTCGTTGCTGCCTTAAACAACCCATTTGCTACATTTAACCAATATTTCTCAGCACTAATATATGATATATTCACGATCAAACCACTCTTCTGTTTTACCATCATTTGAGCAGCGTAACGACTTGCAAGATAATTAGAGCGTAATCCCACCCTGTGAAGATCATCATACAATGACATTGGCTGCTCCCAAAATGGTGTCTGAAAAAAATATCCATTCATAATATGACTCGCAGCTGCCCAAGCATTATTCACCAAAATATCAATTCTTCCATATTCCTTCTGAACTCGTTCAAACAGTTCCTGAATGTCCTCATCCTTAGAAAAGTCACAACGATGGGCGATTCCGATTCCTCCCAATCGATTCACTTCGCTTGCAGTTTCATGTATTGTCGTATTTTTCAAAAAATCAGGAAGTCCTTCTGAGCTTTCTGTTCTTCCGGTTACGTACACGGTAGCTCCATATTCTCCTAATTCTAATGCCACACCTTTACCAATTCCTCGACTAGCACCTGTTACAACTACAACCTTTCCTTTTAAATCATACATCTTACAACCTCCGATCAATTTGAAGAATAGCATCCTCCTGATCCCTATGATAGCTTATGATTTCTACTCTTGCATGACGTTTTTTGCTGTATTGATTGGAGCTTTTATAGGTACTAGTATTTTTACATCCTTTATATCCTTGAGATTATAAATATCCAACATACCAACTTCACTGGCCCCAAGTTCTATTTCCTTTAATATAATCCAACGATATAAATCCTCAACAAAGGTGCTTCTAATCTCAAGCATCTCACCATAGTAATGAAAACAAGCATACCAGCCTTCATATAGATTGTAAGCCATTAACCTTTGATCTTTTTCTTCCTCTGATACGATTCCACCAAAAAACACAGAATACCCACGATCAGTTCCATTGCAGCTCACAATACTATAAAACTGATTTTCCGTAAGAGCTTTCGAATAACGTTGTACAAAATCACTTCCTGTAACAAATAATTTTTCCTCAAAATCAGAACTCGTTTCATTTACTTCTATCATTATCCCATACAGAATTTTCGTTTCCATATACATAAATGAATGTTTCAAAGTCAAGGATCCCTTCGTATTCGAAAAATCCCTTATCACAACATTAAGCTTTGATATCTTATCAATCTCCATATCACTGTTTCGATAAGCAGAGGGAGATATGCCAAATTGCTTTTGAAATGCTCGGCAGAATACTTCAGGACTGTTATATCCGTAATCCATCGCTACACTTGTTATTGTACAGTCTGATGTTTTCAGTTTTTCTGCAACTAATGTCAACTTTCGTCCTTGGATGTACTGTTTGATACTGTAACCACACAAGATTTTGAAAATTCTACTGAAATGAAATTCAGATAAATAGAAGTTTTTTGATAATTCCTGTAATGTCAAGGCTTCCGTAATATGTTCCTCAATATGCTCAATTACCTGATTCATCAGCTGAAGATATGAATTCAATCTCTACCTCGTTTCTTACTAGGTCTAATAATTTCGTTATAGTTATATTTTATGGTTTACCGATTCAATTATTACTGAGCAATTAAAGCGATTTATAAAAGTGCTGTATGAAGGTATATAAATCGTTGCCGCACCCGCATAGCGGGTGGTTTTATGCTTCGCATGGATGCATAATCTAATGTCCCAAGATAAAATAGTACTATAGAATTTCTACATATCCTTCTGTTCCATTGATGCGAATTCGTTGTCCATCTTTTATCAAATTAGTAGCATTTTCTACTCCAATAACAGCTGGTAAGCCATATTCACGAGTGATAACTGCTCCATGTGTATGCAGTCCACCAACTTCTGTAACCAGACCTTTGATAGATACAAATAGTGGTGTCCAACTTGGGTCAGTAAACTTGGTTACTAATATATCTCCCTTTTCCAAATTAGCATCTTCTATATCCAAGATGACACGGGCTCTTCCCTCTACAACTCCAGAAGATACTGAAAGACCCACAAGGGCTTTGTCTGGGAGATTTTCTCGCAGGTACACACCTGTAATTATTTCTCCATCCGATGTGATAACACGTGGAGGAGTAAGTTTTTCATAGAATCTGTACTCTTCTTTCGCTTTACGGATCATCTCATAATCCAGTTTATTTGTGCTTACAACTTCGCGAAGTTCTTCAAAAGTGAGATAGTAGATATCTTCTTTTTCGTGAATAACATTGGCTTGTACGAGACGTTGCGCTTCTTTCAGTAACGCCTGCTTATAAAGAAAGTAACAACTAACAATACCGTATTTTGGATATTCACGATATCCACTAAAATTCCGTAGTAGGTCGATTACTCTTTTTGCTTCCTTTGCTTTTCTTTCACCATCTGGTGTCAGTTTCAATTGATCTAATAACTCTTGCTCTTTCTTCAAAGCTTCCTGTTGACCTTGCTCAAATTTCCGTTTGCTAGCATTCGGTTCGAAATTTTTAAGGTTATTAAGTATCATTGGGATAAGTGTAATTGGTTTTTCACTCCATCGAGGTTTCGTAATATCAATTTCTCCAACACATCTCATTCCATATTTTTTGAGATAAGTATCGATTGCTTCTCTAGTTTGCTGGCCGCCATCAAACTTAACTATTACATCCAAAAAGTTATCGTCTTTTACGTGTTTTAAATAATCAATTAATTTAGGATAAGGACGAATCACATCAGCAATATCCAATAACTCCAAACCCATTTCTGAAGTTATGTTGTTTTGTACCGATTGAGTAAGCGGACCTGCTACGTTTTTTTCACCTAACCATTCATACATTCTTTCATTGATCCATGATGTAGCATTTGCAATCGTCATAATCACAGCCATACTTTGTGGGTCAAATGTAATTTTCTTTAATTCTTGAAAATCTTGCTGAAGAAAATCAAACAACTCTGTTCCAGATTTGGTTTGGATGTTTTGTCTTAACGATTCCATGTATATTTGATTTTTTTTAATTAAATCAGAAACAATGTTTGGATCGTTTTCAATCTGTGCGTGAAATCCCTCCCATGATATATCATTATTATTGCTATCAGGATCTTGTTCTTTTTTATCGATTGATAAACATTTTATATAATTTCGTTCTATGATGGTCATGAGTGCATCTTTTATGAGCGGATCGTGCTGTCCCATATTTTTTAGTATCATTTCTCTACTGTCAGGGGAAGCAAGCATACGGGCAACATCCACAAATTGCCTTCCACCAGCAATAAACATAGTCCCGGCCGATGTTAACTGACGTATCGACAGTCCTAATGGCTTTAATGCGTTAGTCATCATTTGTTGATGCCCGACAGATACATATACATGATTTTCTTCATCATCTGCTTGAGGAATAGGATATAATGTTGTAATTGGTCGGCTTTGGACTACATAAAATGTATCATCAACCAAACACCATTCGATGTCCTGGGGACTATTAAACTGTTCTTCAACCTTTCTACCCATGCTCTCAAGCTGTACAATCTGTTCATCCATCAATACCTGCCGATTCTGTAGCTCAAGTTCTACTTCCTGTTCTTTCGTACCACCCTCTTCTAATGCATAAATAGCCAGCTTTTTGGTAGATATCTTCTTTTCGATTACCTTACCGTTCTGCACTTTGTAAATATCAGCATTCACCAAACCCGAGACCAATGCTTCACCAAGTCCGAAGCTTGCATCAATAGACACCACTTTTCGATTGCCCGTGACAGGATCAGCAGTAAACAGAACACCTGACACCTCTGGGAATACCATCTTCTGAACAACAACAGACAAGTGTACTTGGCGGTGGTCGAAGCCATTTTGCATACGATAAGTTACTGCCCTCTCCGTAAATAACGATGCCCAGCATTTACTAATATGCTTTAGAATTGCATCCCTTCCGATGATATTCAAATACGAATCCTGTTGGCCTGCAAAGGATGCTCTAGGTAAATCCTCTGCAGTTGCACTGGAGCGCACTGCATAAGCATCGTTCTCACCATACATTGTTAGATATCTTGCAATCTCTTCTTCGATATCTTTTGATATCGTTATTCCTTCAATGACGTTTCTAATTCTATTGCTTATTTCAATCACTTTTTTCCTATCTTCTACTCTGAGCTGTGATAATTCATCTAATAAACCGTTTAGTTCCTGATTATCTTTCGTTCCCTTTTTGTAGGCTTCTGTGCTAATACAAAATCCTTTCGGTACTATAATCCCATCAATCTTGGATAATTCCCCTAGGTTGGCACCTTTTCCCCCTACCATGGAAAGCTTTGTCTTATCAATTTCTCGAAAATCAAGTACATAACTCATACACATCTCTCCTATCTATAATATTGATTGTTAAATTTATCCATGAAGTAACTATTGTAGTATAACCATTAGAGGTCAGAAAAAACAGTCTATACTTACAAATCTATCCATGTTATAATTAAGATGGAAGAAGTGTATTCACTTCAAGCTCCAGTAATCATTTATATCTTTCAAAATATTTCTCTAGAAATTGTAAAATATCAACTCCATTCAAATATTGCTTTAAGATATCTTCTGCAAAGAAGAAAGGATGGCAAGCATCATCTCACCATCCTCTTTTAAGGTAATATATTCTCTTTTTCAAATATCACGCTTTCTCTAACTTCTTTTTCTAACGAACATACTTTAACCCTACCACTGTATTTCATTTCAGTTATCAACGTCACCAATCTATTTATTTGATACGAGCTTCTCTCCAAGCTCTTTTAAATATCTCGTCTACCGTTTCTTCTGGTGTTTGTTTTGATGAATCCAACCATAATCCTATTCTAGGCGTTTCATTACGAAAAAGTTGATCTAATTCAGCAACTCCCCAACTCCCATATCCTTTCTTATGTCTGGTTGCCTCTCTATCAGCTACTACTTCAGGGTCTGGACAAAGTGCAATCACATATAACGGCCTGTTTCGAACTAGCTCTACAAA
>JAEZKD010000176.1 GCA_023415655.1 Bacillota bacterium
AAGATCACCATGAACTCTTGGTATTAGATGCCAATGAACATGAGTATCAAGATTTCCTAACATGGCATGATTCAACTTATCTGCTTTGAACACATTGTAAACTGCTTCAGCCACAAGACTCATTTCAACTAAATGCTTTTTACGAAATTCATAAGGTAATAGATGAAGTTCAGGGGTATGTAATTTACACAAAAATATGGTATATCCATGGTATTTCTGATAGTCAGCCATTACGACATAACCTGTTTCAAGTTCTGTAACAAAGTATGGATTAGTTCCATTTTTAATCATTTCGATTCTTTCGCAAACTAGGCAACTCATAGTGTTCTCCTTGTTATGAATTTAGTAAAAAACGGTATAGTTTGATTTTATTACTTATTATTTTAAACTGCAATGTATATTTTTATATGTATCATAGGTATCATTCACTAGTTACTTAACGAAATTGCGATTTATTGTGCTCTGTACTTAATGTAATTTGGGTAAATAAAATCATTGGAAACAGCACTTTATAAGTATAAATATAGTAAACGTTGAAATAATATAAAATAATTTCTTGACAAAGAATATGGTTATGATACAATTGCAATAACAATTACAGACAAAAGCATTGACGAGGAGGAGTACATACGAGTCCGGATGAACAGAGAGAAAGTGGTTGGTGAAAACTTTCGTGATGGTAGTATGGAAGTAGCCTTTGAGCTTTGGATTGAACAGTTGATACTAAGTAGACTCCAACGGAGATTCCCACCGTTATCAGGGGAAGCGATATCGGAATTACATAGTGAATTCCCGTATTGTTATAAGTGCAGAAGTATTTCTGAATTTAGGTGGTACCACGGACATGTTAGTTCGCCCTAAGCATTTGCTTAGGGCGTCTTTTTTTGTCTGTTTTGTAAAATATTTATTTTTTGGAGGTATTCCTATGGATAAGAAGTATGAGTTTCAAAGCACAGAAAAAGAATTAGAACGTTTTTGGGAAGAGCGACACATTTATCAGTATCAAAATGGAAGAGAAAAGAAAGTTTTCTCTATCGATACGCCACCACCTACGGTAAGTGGAAAGTTGCATATTGGGCATGTATTTTCGTATACTCAAGCAGAAATGATAGCTCGATTCAAACGTATGCAGGGCTATGATGTATTTTATCCCTTTGGTTTTGATGACAATGGTCTACCAACAGAACGCCTCGTTGAAAAAGATTTAAAGATTCGTGCGAATAGCATACCAAGAAGTGAATTTCGTCTCCACTGTAGGAATACGATTGAGAAGTATGAGGATGAGTTTAAAACGCTATGGAAACGGCTAGGACTTAGTGTTGATTGGGATCTGCAGTATCAAACAATATCGGATCTGTCACAGAAAATATCACAAAAATCATTTATCGATTTGGCAAGGAAGAAGAAAGCTTACCGAAAAGAATCTCCAGTGTTATGGTGTACGGAATGTCAAACCTCCATTGCACAAGCAGAGTTAGAAACCAAAGAGTGTGAGACGACCTTTCAATATCTACACTTTAAAACATATCTGGGCAACTTGTTAATTGCGACTACAAGACCAGAGTTACTTGCTGGCTGTGTATGTATCTTTGTTCATCCAGACGATTCAAGATATAAGGAATATGTAGGGAAAAAGGCAACGGTTCCGTTATATGAGTTTGAAATTCCAATCTTAACGGATGAAGCGGTTTCCATGGAGAAAGGAACCGGTGCAGTAATGTGTGCAACGTTTGGTGATTCCACGGATATTGAGTGGTATCAAAAGTATAACCTTCCATACAAAAAGATGATATTGCCAAATGGGACGATTCCTGGGGAGGTAGCATTCATTGGAGGAATGAAGATAAATAAAGCAAGAGCAGCAATCATCGAGCTGTTACGTGAAAAAGAACTCCTTGTAAAACAAGAGACAATAAGTCATATGGTTGCAATCCACGAACGTTGTGGTAATGAGGTTGAATTTATTCCTTCGATGCAATGGTACATTGATGTATTATCAGAGAAAGAACGTTTCTTAAAGGTAGCAGACGAAATCAATTGGCATCCAGAACATATGAAAAATCGATATAAGATCTGGGTAGAAAATCTAAAGTGGGATTGGTGCATCTCAAGGCAGAGATATTTTGGAGTTCCATTTCCTGTTTGGTATTGCAAGAACTGTAATCAACCAATCTTTGCAAAGGAGGAGCAGTTACCTATCAATCCTTTAGAAAGTAATCCATTACAGCCATGTACTTGCGGATGTGACGAATTTTCTCCTGAAGATGCCGTTTTTGATACTTGGGCTACCTCTTCTGTGACGATGCTAATCAATGCAAGATATGGTGAAATAGATGATATAAGTAATGAAATGTTTCCTATGGGTATGAGATGTCAAGCACATGAGATCATTCGAACCTGGGCATTTTACTCGATTGTAAAGAGCTTGTATCATACGGGGCAGATTCCATGGAAGGATATAATGATTAGTGGCTTCGTTTTGGCAAAACCGGGTGAAAAAATCAGTAAATCAAAGAATAACGATTCCAATTCGCCATTAGCACTCATTGAAACACATTCTGCGGATGCCATTCGTTATTGGGCAGCCAATAGTAAGCTTGGAACGGATACCTTTTTTAGTGAAGATGAGTTAAAGATCTCCAAACGATTCTTAAATAAACTTTATAATGCTGCCAAGTTTGCAATCATGCAATTAGAAGATTTCAAGAAACCAGAATGCTACGAGGAAGCAAGTTTATTACCGATTGATCGGTGGATGCTAGAGCGGGTAAATGAAACAACCATCCGTGTTACTAGCTTGCTCAATGATTATGAGATTGGTCCAGCTAGACACGAAATCGATAATCTATTCTGGAAGGATTTTTGTGACTACTACATTGAGATCGCAAAGGAAAGACTGTATCAACCAGAAAAACACGGTGAGCAACAAAGACTTTCAGGGC
>JAEZKD010000178.1 GCA_023415655.1 Bacillota bacterium
CAAATTCCTTTACATTCTTCGCTGCACAGAACCTTCATTGGGAAACCAATCAAGACTTCTTCATAGATCAATTGATCTACGTCTAAATCATATCCGGTAACATAACTTGTTTCATCTAAATCCTCGGTACGCTGTTCCTCAGAAATTGAAAAATCAATCTCCTTTGCAGTATCAATACTGATTGGAACGGTTACGTTTTCTAAGCATCGATCACATGGAACTATAAACGTTAATTTTGTTCTGGCTTCGATTAAGACTTTCTTCTGTCCTAAATTCGTAAGTCGTACTTCCACGTCTTCCTTCTGGCTAATCGGATACTCACAACCATTAACAACGAATGACTTCGCGTCAATAGCCACCTTGTAACTTTTAACGCCCTCTGGAATGTTCATGATCTCAGACAATTGTATTAACATTCGGTACTCCTGTCTAAAAAAATACGCATAATATCAGCGCCCAAAAATTCACACTGTTAGTATTATAACTACTTACAAATGGTTTGTCAACTAAAATTGACAAACCATTCTGAAATTATTATACAAGTGCTACAGTCTCACGGCAAATAGCAAGTTCTTCGTTTGTTGGTACTACCATAACCTGAACTTTAGAGTCTGGAGTAGAGATAATTAGCTCTTTTCCACGAGTATTATTCTTCTCAGTATCTAAAGTAACACCCAAATATCCTAAGTGCTTAGTTACTGCTGCTCTAATATTCTTATCATTTTCACCAAGACCTGCTGTAAATGCAATTGCATCCACACCGTTCATTGCCATAATGTAAGAACCAACGTACTTCGCTACGCGGTAAGCAAATACAGAAAGAGCTTCTTTTGCACGTTCATTTCCTTCATTAGCTGCAGTTTCGATATCTCTAAAGTCAGAGGAAACACCGGACATACCGTATACACCAGATTTTTTATTTAATACGTTCATCATCTCTTCTAAGGAAAGGTTTTCTTTCTTAGCGATAAATTCAATGATCGCTGGGTCAATATCACCACTTCTTGTACCCATGATCAAACCTTCTAATGGAGTAAGACCCATACTTGTATCTACAGATTTACCATTCTTTACTGCACAGATACTTGCACCATTTCCAAGGTGGCAAACGATTACTTTAGAATTGTTTGGATCTAAGTTTCCAAGTTGAACAGCACGTTTGGAAACGTAGCTATGGCTTGTTCCATGGAACCCATATCTTCTCACCTTATATTTATCATAGTATTCGTGTGGAAGACCGTAAAGGTATGCTTCCTTTGGCATTGTCTGATGGAATGCAGTATCAAAAACTGCTACCATAGGTACGTTTGGCATGAGATGCTTGCATGCATTGATACCAATTACGTTTGCTGGGTTGTGTAATGGTGCTAAATCATTACATTCTTCAATCGCTTTTAGTACATCATCTGTAATAATAACAGAGGAAGCAAATTTTTCACCACCATGAACCACACGGTGTCCAACGGCATTGATTTCCTCTAAAGATTTGATTACGCCAAACTCAGGATTAGTTAGTGCTGCAATAACTTGTTCGATTGCTACTTCGTGATTTGGAAGTGCTTCATCAATAACTACTTTCTCACCATCTAAAGCTTTTTGAGTCAACTTTCCATCGATACCAATTCTTTCACAAATTCCTGCAGCTAATGCCTTCTCAGTATCAGAATCGATTAACTGATACTTTAGTGAAGAACTACCACAATTAATAACTAAAACCTTCATTTCATATCTCCTTTTCTACTTTGTAGCTGCTTGAACAGCTGTAATTGCAATAACACCTACGATATCATCAGAGGAACAGCCTCTAGAAAGATCGTTAACTGGTGCTGCGATACCCTGTGTCAATGGGCCATAAGCTTCTGCTTTTGCAAGACGCTGGGTTAATTTATATCCAATATTACCTGCATCCAAATCAGGGAATACTAAAACATTAGCTTTTCCAGCGATGTCATTACCAGGTGCCTTAGAAGCACCAACACTTGGAACAATCGCTGCATCCAACTGGAATTCACCATCAATCTTATATTCAGGATATAATTCTTTGGCAATTCTAGTTGCTTCTACAACCTTATCTACATCAGCATGCTTTGCACTTCCTTTGGTTGAATGTGAAAGCATAGCAACTACTGCTTCCTTACCAACCAATTGCTCAAAACTCTTTGCCGAAGAACCTGCAATGGCAGCTAATTCTTCTGCATTCGGATTCTGGTTTAATCCAGCATCTGAGAATACAAAAGTACCATTTGCTCCCATATCACAATCAGGTACTACCATGATAAAGAATGCGGAAACTAATTTGGTATTTGGAGCAGTTTTTAAAATTTGAAGACATGGTCTTAAGGTATCCGCTGTAGAGTGACAAGCACCAGATACTAAACCATCTGCATCCCCCATTTTGACCATCATTACACCGTATGTAATGTAGTCTGTTGTTAAAATCTCTTTTGCCTTTTCAGGGGTCATTCCTTTTGCTTGTCTCAGCTCAACCAACTTATCAACGTAAGCAGAAAGTTTGTCCGATGTTTTAGGGTCAACGATAGTCGCTTTGCTAATATCTAACCCCTCAGAGTTCTTTGTTACCTCCTCTTTTGAACCAACAATAACTAAGTTCGCATTTCCCTCAGCTAACGTCTTTGCAGCTGCCTCAAAAGTTCTTCTGTCCATACTCTCTGGCAAAACAATTGTCTTCATATTTTGTCTTGCTCTTACCTTGATGTCATCAATAAATCCCATGTTTAATCTCCTTTCATTCTTATGTAGTATAGTTGTAACCATTCATCCTCTGGTCAATACATAATTCGATGAATTTATATCATTTTGACAATCCATTCTACATTATAATACTAACTTATAAAGGTTACAAGTAAAAGTTATGTAAACGCTTTCATTTCATCAATATTGTTATTTTATGCGTTATGATTTATAATATGATTAGTAAATTTTATCTTTTCAATCGAGGACATTATCATATGAAAGTTGTAGGAATTGTTACAGAATACAATCCATTTCACTATGGACATTTATATCAAATTCAAGAGATCAAACGAATCACCAATGCAGATCGTATCGTCGTAGTAATGAGTGGAGATTTTGTTCAGCGTGGTACCTGTGCAATTCTTCCCAAACAGGAACGTGCAAAAATGGCATTACTCAATTCTGTCGATGTCGTCTTTGAATTGCCAGTCTGTTATGCAACCGCTAGCGCAGAATTCTTTGCCCACGGTGCAGTTTCCTTACTCAACTCCTTAGGCATCGTAGATCATCTATGTTTTGGAAGTGAGTGCGGTGATCTTGAGTTGCTTAATTCCATTGCAGATTTTCTCATGGACGAGCCAAACTCCTATCAAAAAGCACTTACTGATTATCAAAAAGCTGGCGAAACCTTTCCAAAGGCAAGAGCTCTAGCCCTTATAGATACCCTTCAGTATTCAGGTGTCGATAAAGAACATCTTTCACAGGTTGTTTCATCTCCGAATAATATTCTAGGCATTGAATATTTAAAAGCTTTGAAGAAATTAAATAGTAACATCAAGCCCTTTACCATTCTTCGAAAAGGAGCAGCCTACCATTCAAGTGATATCACAGAGCATAATGCTTCTGCAACAGCCATTCGTGCACAATTAACTACCACACCAAAAGATCTCATGGTCTTACAGGTACCCGAGGCTTGTAAAGAAATTCTTTCCACCAGTTATCAACGGGTGACCCCAATAATAATGGATGATTTTTCCACACTCCTTTATTATCAACTTACACAGCGCAAGGATCAACTTTCTATCTATCAGGATGTTTCTTCTGATTTTGCTTGTCGCGTTGTAAACCTACTTGCTCCAGGCCTATCTTATACAGAGTTTGCACAAGCCCTAAAGACAAAACAATGGACACTTACTCGTGTCTATCGTTCCTTACTGCATATCTTATTACAACTTACACAAGAAGACTTTCTGTTGTTTTATGAGAATCAGACCATGTATGCCCGACTTCTTGGTTTTAGAAAAGAATCCAGTGATTTGTTGCGTAAGATTCAAAAACAGGAAGGACTTCCGATCATTACAAAGGTTGCTAATGCCAAGAGACAATTGAATGACATCGAATACAAGATGTTTTGTCAGAATTTAGATGCCTCTCATTTATATCAACAAGTAATTTTCTCCAAATTCCAAACCAAGTGTAAGGATGAATATAGCGTTGGCCCTATCATATTATAATAAAAAAATAATATAATCTAATAAGTATCATAAAAAGAACAGCATGACTGTACAGGGTAACCAATGCAATCTCAAGTAACTGCTTACTTTAAAAAATCTCGGTTTCAAAGCAGACTGCTAAAACTGGGTCTGCTTCTATTTCTTGGACTCATCCTCGTATTTCCCTCCATTGCCTTTGCAGGTGCACGCAACGGTTTGCTTCTTTGGTGGGATATTCTTCTCCCTACGCTACTACCATTTATGATTATCTCAGGACTCATCATACGACTGCGAATCACTCGTGTTCTATCTATATTGCTTTACCCCATCTTTAAGCATATACTTCCGATTAGTAAAGAAGGTTGTTATCCTGTCTTTATTGGTTTTCTCGCTGGTTACCCCGTTGGGGCAAAGACAACTGCTGATTTACGCCAGCAAGGGGTCCTCTCAACAAAGGAGGCCCAGGTACTTTGTGCATTTACGAATAATGCAAGCCCAATGTTCGTTCTTAGTTTTATTGCAACTTCCAACCTAGCTACTCCTAAGATAGGCCTGCATCTTCTACTTTTATTGATTCTTTCCTCCTACCTAAGTGCCTTGCTTTGGTACTTTGTGATTAGTAAGAAAAGCTATCAATGCTGCAACACCGTAAATGCTACCAACTCCACAGTCATCAATGTCTATCCAAAGTTTCAATTTGAGATGGTGGATGACGCTATTTTGTGCGCATTTGAAGTGGTTACAAAGGTTGGTGGCTATATTCTTCTTTTTTCCGTACTAGCATCTTTTCTTACTAGCCTTCCAATTCCATTTGGACCAATCACTGCAACCTTCACTGGAATCTTGGAAATTACAACTGGAAATCATAACATTAGTGCACTTGCAATCTCTCTCAAAGAAAAAATCGTGCTAATCTCGACAATTACTGCCTTTGGTGGGCTCAGTGGTTTTGCACAAACCAAATCTGTGTTATCGGGTACGAATCTTTCTTCCACACATTATATTATATGTAAACTAATGAGTGCTTTGGCTGCATTTTTACTTTCTACCCTTTATACCACTTTTCTGATGTAGTAAAATTTTATTCCATTAAAAGTAGATTCCTCATAAAAGTAGATTGCTCATAAAAGTAGATTCTTCATAAAAGGAGATCCCTTTCTTATACAGGAATGTTTTACACATTATATTTACGATCAAACAGTAGCTTCTAGTAATTAGATCTACCAACTTAAAAAAACAAGAAAAGGACCATATCCGTATGCTTTCTCACAAACGGTTATGGTCTTCTAATTGTTATCTTCTAATCAATATCTACTAATCAATATCTTCTAATCAATATCTTCTAGGAAGGTATTCTCATCAAAATTATAGTCGTCATCCTCATAGTTATCTTGTTCAGATGCTACTTCATCTACAGATTCTTCATGTAAATTCATAGATGGTTGTTGAGCCTGTGGTGTCAACTGTTCTGCCAATTCTCTTTTATTGTTCATAACAATCTCTAGATTACTTCTTAAGGAATTCACTAATGCTTCTGATTTTGTTCTAGTACTCTCAAAAGCGTTACTCAAGATATTCTCAACATCTCCAAGAATTTCATTCGTATATGCTAAGGCACCCGCACGAATCTGCTCCGCATCCTCATTCGCACTTTTAAGCATGGCTTCTGCCTGGGCACTTGCACTGCTCACCATCTCATTGGCTTGATAATATGCCTGTTGCATAATTTCATTCTCATTCACAAGTGTTTTTGCCTTTTCTCTTGCTTCTGATTGGATCTGAAGTGCTCTCTGCTCCGCATCTGCTATGATGGCATCACGATTGGCGATAATCTTTTGATATCGCTTGATTTCATCCGGGGTACGCAATCTCAGCTCATCAAGTAAATCGTACAGCTGATCTTTTGGTACAACCACCTTTGTCTGTGACAAGGGAGACATCTTACAACTTTCAACGAATTCGTATATATCCTCTATTAATTGTTCAATTCTACTAATTGCCATACCACTCACTCCTCTTCCCAATAATTTGTAAATTACTTATTTATCTTTTTTGCTTTTACTTTCGCAATCTTATCATAGATGGTAGAAACTATATTCTCTGGCACAAATTTTGTTATATCCCCACCAAAACTTGCAATTTCTTTAACAATGCTAGAACTCAAATAGGAGTATTCTACATTCGTTGTAAAGAAGACAGTATCAATCTCTGAGTCCAATTTGCTATTCGTTTGAGCAATTTGTAGTTCATATTCAAAGTCTGTAACAGCACGCAATCCACGAATTAGCACTGTTGCACCGATTTCCTTTGCAAAATCAATCGTCAAGCCCTCAAAAGCTTGAACTTTTACATTCGGAATATCCTTTACTACCTTTTCAATTAATTCTACTCTTTCTTCTACGGAAAATAAAGGTGCTTTCATACTATTTGTTAAAACACCAATGACAAGCTCATCCATAATCTTTGCCGCACGTTTTATAACGTCCTGATGCCCTAAGGTTATCGGATCAAAACTTCCAGGATAAATACCTCGTTTCATTCTATCCTCCAACGTTTTACTTAATTTCTATAAAAACATGCTTATTTGTTTTATATTCTTTTTCACGTACTACGACAAACTTCGTATTCTCTAAATATTCAAAGGTTGTTTTTAAAGATGCTTCCACTACAATCATCGTATCTTGATAAATAATTGAGGAATTCTCTAATACCTTCAATACTTCTTTTTCCATACCACAATCATATGGTGGATCCATAAATATAATATCAAACACCTTACCCGCAATTTCCATTGCCCGTATGACTGAAAACGCATCCTTTTGCATAACAAGGGATTGATTCTCAAAATGCGTTGCTTTGATATTCGCTCGGATACAATCACAGGCATTCCTACTGGAATCTGCAAACACTGCACTCGCTGCACCTCTACTCAAGGCCTCAATACCAATGCCACCACTTCCGCTAAATAAGTCAAGAAAATCACAATCAGTTAAGTACCCGTTAAGAATGTTAAACAGAGTTTCTTTCGTTCGGTCCGTAGTTGGTCTTGTCTCAAGCCCTTCCGGTGCCTTTAATAGTGTTCTTCTTGCTTTACCAGCAATTACTCTCATAAAATCAACTCCATACAATCTTTCGGTATTGTGTCTTTTTCATTACTTTTGTCATTAAGACACAATATGTCCATTTTTATTAACATACTTTTATTGTAGTATATAATTTTCTTTTGTCAACTTATTTTTCCATGTAAATAACGATTCTACTCCTTTCAAAGCCACTGTTTGTCGAACAAAAACGGAAAAAAGTGGATGGCTAAGCCATACCACTTTTTTTGTTCCGTATCTTATTCAATTTTTTCGTTGCAAGTCAAACAGTTTCGAATTCGCTATTTCCCTGCCATTTTCTCCTCTTGAGCCTGGATCATTTTCTTCACCATATAGCCACCTACACTACCATTCTGGTATGAAGTTAAGTTTCCATTGTAGCCCTGTGATAATGGTACGCCGATTTCGGATGCTACTTCCATCTTAAAACGGTTTAGCGCTTCCTTAGCTTCTGGAACTTCAACGCGATTTCTACTACTCATAATAAACTCCTCCATTTCAGTGTCTGATTACTTCCTAGATGTCTTTGTCTAATGAGTTAAGTAATCAGTGAATGTTGTTGTTTGTTACGCTCTTAGTATATGCTTGATTTTGTAGAATACTCTGGTATGTTATGGTTGTTAAAGTTCCAAACGATCAGGATGATCCTTCAACCATTTTTTATATATTTGATAATTCGGCATTACCGATTCTACTTCCTTCCAAAATCGTTTCGAATGATTTAATTCCTTCAGATGACATAATTCATGTACTACGATATAATCTAATACCTCAATCGGTCCAAGTACGCACTTCCAATTAAAATTCAGATTACGTTTGGAGGAGCAACTTCCATAACAACTTTTTTGCTCTTTAATTCGCACCTGTCCAAACGGTTCCTTTATGATTTTCTGATAATACTCAATTCGCTCAAGATAAATTACTTTTGCTTGCTTTAGGTACCAGCTTTTAAATGCCGCTTTTATCTGTTCTTTATCCATAGTTCCCACTTTAACACTAAAATAATCGGTACAAAAATCAATTTCAATCGTTTTGAGTCCATGACATAAGTGAATCTGAATTGGGTATTCCGTTCCCAAATATGGCATTGTACTACCTTGTGAATAATCTCGCTTTAAGTTTGCTAAGTTCTGCCGATTCCTCTCTGCGATTTGCTGCTGCTTTTTCTCAATCCAGCTAATTTTATCAGATACAATTCGATCCACTTCTTTATCTGTAAAATACAAGGGTGCACGAACTGATACTGAACCATCTCTTGCGATGCCGATACTAACTGTCTTACGCTGACTATAAATAATCGAGTAATTTAGTTTTTTACGAGCATTTCCATCACGTTCCATCAATGCATTCCCCTTTCTTTTGTGTTATTCTACCAAATCATACTAAAATAGTCAAATTCCCTTATGATATAGATTTCTTATTTTAATTATGATATTCTTAATTTAACCAATTCACTCTGCCAATCACGGCATATGTTTTAGTATAAAACATTGTGTTCTATACTAAATTAGATTGGTCCTATGAATAACTTATCAAAATAGGAGGCTTTGATGAATATACTAATTAGTGCTTGCTTACTAGGCGTCTGCTGCCGCTACGATGGAAACGGAAAACAAATCGATAACTTTGAAGAACTCTCCAAAAAATATCATTTAATCCCAGTATGCCCAGAACAACTTGGTGGGCTTTCTACCCCACGTCTTCCAGCAGAAATTGTTGGGACACGAGTAATCATGAAGGATGGAAGTGATGTAACTGCAGCATTCACTCGTGGTGCCATAGAAACACTACGCCTTGCAAAGCTTTATGGCTGTACCACCGCAATTTTAAAAGAACGTTCCCCTTCCTGTGGAAATAACATTCGATATGACGGTACCTTCTCAGGTGCTTTAACAACAGGGGATGGAATTACAACTGCACTTTTAAAAGCGAATAACATAACTGTCTATGGGGAAACTGATATCCATAAACTTTTATAACCATAGTAGTCTCAATTTATATTGATATTACTATAATAGTAGTAAAGATCTTTGGAGGAATCTCCATGTTATATTTCATCCTTGCAATCATTGGAGTAGCTATGATCTTACTTTTATTGACTCCTTGGTATATCTACCTATCTAATAGACCAAATCATAAATTGTTTACCATTCTAGTCAAAGGAATCACAACGAGTATTGCTCTTTTCTTTGCTATCTTTGGTTATCTACGACTAGAGCATATGGAATCTAACACTCCTCAAATCTCTACATTCGTCCATAATCACTGGCTTTTGATTGCAATTGGAATTTGTCTACTTGGTGACATTGTGCTTAAAATTCATCAAGTAATCGGTGGAGTAATATTCTTCTTGGGTCATGTTGCATATATCATATTCTTCCTGTCGCTTGCAGAATTTCATCCAGCATCCATCCTTTTGTTCACGATTTTATGTATCAGTGGTTTATGTTATTTTTACCGTTATCTTCCACGTATGGAGGGATTAGAGATTCCACTTGCCTTGTATGGGTGTACCATATCAGCAAGTGTATCTCTTGGAATTATACTACCTTTTTCAATTGGAATCTATGGTATTCTTCCTGCAATTGCTATCACTATGCTCTTAATCTCAGACATCCTATTGGCACGTAATAAAATAATTGAAGAATCCATACTTACTAGCACCTTTGCCTTACTTTATTACTTTGGAGGACAATTTTTAATGGCTATGACTTATTATTTGCCATCCATACTTGATTAATTCTCGTTTTTTGAATAGATACATTCGTTACGTTTCAAACATACATGGCAAGCCTTTTGCTTACACCCAGAAGAAACCATTGGATGTTTACCGATTCCAACAAATCCAGTAACGGATTTTAAAGGTATTAGTATGGATTTCTCATTAACACGAAGGCCAATGTGATTTGCCGCTTTGATTTTATCAAGAAATGGTTTTTGTAAGGTCAACGGCAAATCACCATATCCAATTCCAAACAACCAATTCACCTCTTCATCACAAAACTGCTGCTTTAAATCTTCTTCTAATCGAAATCTTACTTCTTCCACCGCTGCATTGGCTATGGCATCGTAGATCAAAGCATGCAACATATCTTCTTTCTGTGCTTGATCAATTAAGTCATCTACAGCCTCTGATAACGTCAAACAAGAAAATGCCACCTTCTCACAGCCCAACAGATGCTTTTTAATGCTAGTTCCCAAGAATTCAAACTCCATGTCTGCCGTAAATAAACGGTCCTCTTCTCGTATTAGATCAAAGACCTCATAATAATACTTTGGTTTGACTATTTTTATGAATTCTTGTTCACAATCGACGATTTCTTGAAGCATAATTTCATCCGGCTCTTGGCTTTTATATCCAAGATACCGAATGATTTCTTTGCGATTTATCAGCCAGGTGTTCTCCATATCCTATCCCTCTATTCCATTGTTAGATCTTTGATTACCTCAGAAGCAATGATTAATCCTGCCACCGATGGAACATAAGCAACACTTCCTGGTGTAGCTCTTCTTTGTCCAGGATCCTTTGGTGCTGCTAAAGGAGTTAACGGCATCTCCTTACTATAAACAACCTTGAGCTTTTTCACCCCTCGTTTTCTTAATTCGGTTCTCATCACCTTTGCCAATGGACATACTGAAGTTTTGTAGATATCCGCAATCTCAAAACGAGTTGGGTCTAATTTATTCCCTGCTCCCATGCTACACATAATTTTTGTTCCAGCTTCCTGTGCCTTTAACACTAGCGCTATCTTTCCAGCTACAGTATCAATCGCATCGATGACATAATCATAGCCTTTAAAATCAAACTCGTCTTGGTTTTCTGGTAAGAAGAAACTACAATGAGTTTCTACCTTTGCATTTGGATTAATAGACAATATTCGTTCCTTCATCACATCCACTTTTGCCTTCCCAATCGTATCATGGGTTGCAATGATTTGACGATTGATATTCGTAATGCTAACGGTATCCTTGTCTACGAGTACGAAGTTCCCTACTCCACTTCGTGCAAGAGCTTCTACCACAAACCCTCCAACGCCGCCAACACCAAACACAGCAATCTTCTTTTCCTGCAAACGTTCCACGGCTTCTTTTCCTAATAAAAATTCGATTCTTTCAAATTGACTTTCCACAGTTACCTCTCTTTTCATTTCTATTTACAATGATATTACATATTAGTCAGCTAAACTAATTCATACTTAACTAGAAATTCTTTTATTTTTTTGTTATATAATTCTGGGTCAACAACACAGGCTTGTGCATGAATTGCCCCCTTGGCAAGATAAAGCTCTTTCTCTCCTTTGCATGTTTCATACATCTTGATCGACATCTGATATGGTACATACGTATCTTGGTCTCCATGAATGAATAATATTGGTAAATTACTTTCCAGTACCCCTTGTATCGGGGATACTTCTTTTAAGGAAAACCCTGCAAACCATCTTAACATCAAGTTTACGAAGGGCAAGAAAAGAAATGCTGGAAGCTTTATGCACATAAAAACCTGATGCTTTACTAACTCAGTTAAGTCCGAATACCCACAGTCTGCAATGACAGCAGCAAGCTTTGGCTTCGTTGTTAGATAGCTTAGTACCGTTGCTGCTCCCATAGATTCCCCATGAACAATAAGTGAGATATCAGGCCCAAACCTTTGATAGCAGTATTCAATGATAGTATCCAAATCCTCTTTTTCATAAAATCCCATCGAAGTAAAGTTCTTATCACTCTTTCCATGGTTTCTGTGATCATAAAGAACCGCTGTATACCCCAAATCCATGAGCATCTTAGCATAAACAATGGTCGAGGTCTTACTACATTTATATCCATGACAAAAAACAGCTACCTTGTTATGGTTCTCAATACGTTTTGTAACCTCATTCTCGAGAATTTGACAAGATAGCTGATAACCATATCTGCTTTGTAGCATTCGATTGTCTTTCATCACTGACTGATAAAATGTTACTGGAAAACGTTTTAAATACATCTCTCTCTCATAAATCTTCTGCTCATCCCTAATTTTAGGGTGTATCAAGCGTCTGGTAATCATATATGAGATGATAAGAATGATAAGGAGGACAACTACACCTGCAAGAATCACTAGCTTTACCATACAATCTCCTTACAAAACTATTCACTGATTGCACGAACAATCAATCGTATATCATCTTCGCAAGTAATGAGTGTTAGCATCTTTTGATCGGTGTTATTGTCAGCGACCCACATCTCAGTTGCTTCCACAAGAAAGGATTCTGTCACCTTATAGATTGTTTCCTTTCCATAAACATCTGTGACTTTGATTTCATCCCCAGCTACTAGCTTATCAATGTTTTTAAAGTAAGGACCACTTGTCCCTCCGCGATGGCCAGCCAAAGCACAATTCCCTACTTCTCCAAGGTTAACCGTCGATGTCATATGACCAATTGCTACACCCAAATTATGATCACTTGTACCCTCAACGATTGCATAGATTAGATCCAGCTTCTCAATTTCGATTAAACCAATCACTGTTTGACCTCTCAGACGGTCCTTAATATTATCCGCATTCTGAGTGTCAGGAACTTCATCAGCCTCCTCCAAATCTATGTAACTGGTATCCGTTTCAGCGGATACCGAATCTGAAGGTGCTATACTTGGAGCTATCGTTTCAGAAGGGTTACTTACCTTCTGGTTAGTTTCTAATATTTCTTCAAATGCTATCTTTAAATCCTTTTGACGATGCGCAGAATAAGCTTGTCTTATAATAGGGTAAGAAAAAATTCCAAGTCCTATGATTATAATTCCAATTCCAATTAATTTACGTCCCTTCATAACATTCCCTCCTCTAACAGTATTAACTGTTCTGAATTTTAGTTATGAGCCCTTCATCAAACACTCGACTTCTTAACATCTCAATTTCATATTTATATGGTGCTAAGGACTTGTCTTTCCCTTCTGGCAAAGTAACATAAGGAGTCTCTAAAATCTTAACTACATTCTCAAAATCCTTATGATGAACGATGTGATTCAAGGCTTCAAAGCCAATGTATCCAAATCCAATATTTTCATGACGATCCTTGGAAGCTCCACGTTCATTTTTAGAATCATTCACATGAAACACTGCAATCTGATCCTTTCCAATGTAGTGATCAAACTGCTCCATTACTCCCTCAAAATCATGAATGATATCATAGCCACTGTCATGTACATGGCAAGTATCAAAACATACTCTAAGTTTATCGTTATATTTGACACCATCATAAATGCGTGCCAATTCTTCAAAGGTACGTCCAATCTCGCTTCCTTTACCTGCCATGGTCTCCAGTGCGACACATACCTTAGTATCCTTTGTTAAAACCTCATTCAATCCCTGAACGATTTGCGCAATCCCAACTTCAGTTCCAGCACCAACATGTGCTCCTGGATGAAGCACCATATACTTACTATGAAAGGCTTCTGCTCGTTCTAATTCCTTTGCAAGAAACTCAACTGCCAATTCATACGTATCTGGATTCACTGAATTACCAAGGTTAATGATATATGGTGCATGAATGATAACATCATCAATTCCATGTTGTTTCATGTATGCAAAGCCTTCTTCTAACCTTAACTGAGATATTTCTTTTCTTCTTGTATTCTGTGGTGCACCGGTATACACCATGAGTGCGTTTGCCCCATAGGATGCAGCTTCTTTTGCTGAACCTAAAAACATCTCTTTACCACTCATCCCTACATGGGAACCGATTTTTAACATATAATTCCTCCAACTAGCTTTCCATTGTGCTGCACATGCATAAGAAGCCTTTCCCTCTTAACAGTGCTTAATATTTATTTTTAGTTACTGATTGTATTTACTATTCGATATAGCGAATGATGTAGACATAAGTGCCTTCCATCATTGAAATTTCGAATTCTTTCTCGATACGATACGATTCTTTATTAGCAACCCTCTTAATGAAATCTCTATTATGAGTATATAAGACTAATATTGCTTGATCTTTTAAATGTTCCTTTGCTTTCTCAAAAAAGCGTTTATAAAACTCAAATAAGTCTCTCTCACTCATTCCACTTCCCGAGGTAGGCAGATTCGTAATAATCTCATCAAACAGATACTCATGTTTAAAATCAAAGAAGTCACGGTTGATATAATTCACGATCATATTGGCTGCCTTGGTATTGATTCTTGCTTTGTCAATTGCTTCGCCAAACAAATCCAATCCGTACATGGTTTTTGCTTTCACTACTTGATTACGTTCAATCAACATCGTACCAACCCCACAGAAAGGATCTAATACCTGTGCCTCTTCCTTTAGATATGGTTTCGCAAGCATTGCACACAAAGCTGCGTTGCTCGGATGAATACTTGTTGCAATAACCTCCTTACGATAAGTAAAACGTTCGTCTGGTAGGGTAAACAAACGAAGTAACACATTGAATTTGCCTTCCTTCGTTTCAATCAAACGTATCTCAAACTCATAGTTATTCACTGAGTTTAATAGCTTTCGCTCTGATAAATGCTCAATCTCACTTGCAAGTCGTTTGACAAATGCAGTTTTTTTCTCTGCCTCCATCTTGGACTTTACTTCTAGACGGAACTGATAAACCCCTGCCCCTTGATGTCGCTTTGTTAAGAAGGAATAGATTGTCCCATCTGTCAACATCTTAGCTGCTGCTACCACATCATTTGGAACGGTTTTCATACCATCTACGGCAAACAATAACTCGCGATACGTACGTATGCCAAGAACCTCTTGTAACTGTGTTGTTTTTACCATTACCCCAGCTGCAAATTCTTTCTTAGGCATCGCACCAAGAAGTTGTGTTGTAATATGAATGTGATTTCGATTGCATAAAAGGACAAGTTCATTCAAACAATCATAACCTGTAAATTGGTGCTTCTTTGTATCCGTAGCTTCTAGGATTAATTGTTCAATCATGCGAAGCTCCTCAGTTAAGTGCTTCTTGTTCTCCTCAGTAATCTCCGTATGTTTTAATTCTTCATACCGTTCCTTTAATTTTGGAACAAGACGATGGTAATTCAACTTTTGAATCGCCTGAAGATAAGAACTCTTAACAAATAACTGTGCTTCCTTTTGATAACCTTCATAAAGCACCTCTAGAAATTCTGGTACTGCTAATTCTCCCATAATCAATGCTGTATTTTTACGCACCTTCGGATCCTCATTCGTTAACAACGAAAGGAACACATCGTATTGACCTGATATCACATACAAAAGTGCTTCTTTATTATGACTATTCTTGGTTTCATCTTCACGTAATAATTCCTTTAATAAAATGAGATTTTTTCGAATTTCTACATGATTTACTATATTTTGAAAGGCTGCCCTTAACATTCTTCTACCTCGCTATCGTAATCTATGCTTATTATATCGTTTCTTTTCTAAAAAGTCTACGCAAGAAAAAAATATATAGTCATTTTAACAATCTTATGATATAATATTCCCTCATTAATCAAGAACCAATAACAAGGAAGTTACATAACTGTTTTGTGATTTGAAAGGAGAAACGCATGCAAACGATACGTTATGTATCAAAAAATGAAAATGGGCATTTTCCAAATGATTATAAAACGATTGCAGAAGCAATAAAAAGTGTTCCAGTGGATAACAAGGATATCGTTACTATCTTTATCCGGAAAGGGTGTTATCGGGAAAAATTAATTGTAGATCGACCATTTATCTGTTTTGAAGGTGAAGATATGGAAGAAACAATCATTACTTACGATGATTACGCTCTTATGATGATGGAAGATGGAGTAAAACGAGGAACCTTCCGCACACCTACCGTATTCATTAACACGAATAATTTTACTGCAAAGAATCTAACCTTTTGCAATTCTGCAGGGTTTGGTAATAAGGTAGGGCAAGCCTTAGCCCTCTATGTAGATGGTGACCGTATCACCTTTGATCATTGTAAACTACTTGGTAGTCAAGATACTCTTTTTACAGCTCCTTTACCACCAACACCTCACGAACCAGGTGGCTTTACTGGTCCAAAAGAATTTGCACCTCGTATCCATGGTCGTCATTACTATCATGATTGTTACATTCGTGGGGATGTCGATTTTATCTTTGGAGGTGCAACTGCATACTTTGATTCCTGTGAAATCTTCTCACAAAAGACGGATGACCTTCCACCAGCTGCACATGAGGAGGAGCAAAAGATTTATGGATATATCACTGCAGCAAGTACCGCAAAAGATCAGGCTTATGGTTATGTTTTTCATGATTGTCGATTAACCAGCGACTGTCCTAAGAAAAGTGTCTACCTTGGACGTCCATGGCGAAGTTTTGCTAAGACCGTTTTTATTCATTGTGAACTTGGTGAACATATCAAGGATGAAGGATGGCATGATTGGAATAAAAAAGAGGCACATGACACTATTTTTTACGCAGAATATCAAAATAGAGGACCAGGAGCTCAAGCAATTGCAACTAAAAAACGCGCTCCCTTTTCCAAACAGCTGACCGATCAAGAAGCACTATCCTATACGAAAGAACTGGTTCTAAGGGGAAATGACGGCTGGAATCCATAAATCTTTGGTCTTGTTTAAATTGGGTCCTTGGTGGGTTTCAATCAATTTCTAGTAGTTGTAACGCAATAATTAAAACATAAATAAGGTGCGATTTCACCCATTGAACTCTGGATGGAATCACACCTTTTTCATATAGAGCAGTTCTTTTGAATTCCATATTTCTTATTCTATGTTTACCTCTTGATTATAATCAATGTTATCATAACCAAATCCAAACATATGATAAAAGTCTTCCCAATAGCCCTTAATATCTGCATATTCGGTAAGATTCTCAGAATCAATACAGTTCCAGCTTTTTTCTACTTCCTG
Organism: Bacillota bacterium; assembly: GCA_023415655.1. Classification (GTDB taxonomy): domain Bacteria; phylum Bacillota; class Clostridia; order Lachnospirales; family Lachnospiraceae; genus Lachnoclostridium. The sequence continues at coordinate 17,127 of JAEZKD010000178.1, forward strand.
CTGTACATCATCTTGCATCTCATAATCATCCATACGAATCCGCCCACAATCATCCATCTTAACCTTTCGTTCTGTAAATCCCTGATAAAAGAGTCGATCCATCTGCTCAATGCAGCCTTCATGAAGTCCTTTTTTCTTCATTACAGAATAGAGAATACTAATGTATAGTGGTACGATTGGTATCGCAGCACTAGCTTGCGTTACAAGTGCTTTATTCACTGAGATATAAGCCTTTCCTTTTATGCTGTTCAAACGTTCGTTGAGTCTTAACGAGGTTTCATAAAGGTGGTCTTTTGCTAAACCAATCGTTCCTTGTGCATAGATAGGATGTGTCATCGTTGGTCCAATATAAGAATATGCAATCGTTTTAGCGCCTTTTGATAAAACCCCTGCATCTAGTAAAGCTTGAATCCATAATTCCCAATCTTCACCACCCATTACCTTCACGGTCGCCTCTTCTTCTTCCTTGGTCGCTGGTTCTATGGTTACTTGGGAAAGCTCGTTTGTACGCAAATCTAACGTACGATTCGTATATGGTTCCTTAGTTGTCTTTAACACGGAAGAATATGTAACCCCATCACATGTTCTTCTTGGAGATGCTAAACTATAGATTACAAGATCCACCTGTCCAAGATCCTTTTGAATCTGTTGAATCGTTGCTTCCTTTACTTCGTTTGAGAAGGCATCCCCATTGATGGTTTTCGCATAATATCCATCTTTTGTTGCCTGTTCTTCAAATGCTCTTGTATTGTAAAGTCCAGGTGTTGCAGTTCGATTCTCTTTTGCTTCCTTCTCAAACATAACACCAATGGTATCTGCACCATAAGAGTACGTAGTTGCAATTCGCGAAGCCAAGCCATAGCCAGTAGAAGCGCCAATGATAAGAACTCGCTTTGGTCCATCACATCTACCATGCCGTTTCACATATGAAATCTGTCGCAAGACACTTTCCTTGCATCCAAGTGGATGTGCAGTCATGCAAATAAATCCACGTATCTTTGGTTCTACTATCATATGAACTCTCCTTAATCTATAAATTTGATGGCAATACCACTCATAAAAGCCTTACCAGTAATCAATATACGTGGTAGACTTTCATCCAAATATTCTGGTATTGTATTGGAATATTCAGAAAGGTGTAACTTTAAGTCAGACGTAACTTGTATATTCTCAGGAACTCGGATACAGACACCACTCATTACAGCATTGATTTGAATCTTTAATCCTTTACTTAAGTCTACCTCTTGTAAATCTAGATCCATTCCACTCATACAACTATCTATCGTAATGCATCGAATTGCTTTCTCCTTGGTAGGACATTCTTTCTTACCTGTCATACGAAGTCGAAAGACAAGTTCATCTTCTTTGACTTGTTTCTTCTTTGAAGTAATTCTAGCAATCCCCTTCCATGCTAATTTAATACCTGCAACGACAGCAACTAGGATCAGTACTTTCTTTATCTTAGAATCCTTTGTAACTAACACTTCTTGGATTTTCTTCTTTTTCATATTAATCACCTCATGCCTATCTTTTTATACACTAAGAAACAACATACCTTGCATAAATATGATACCTAAATTTCATGAATAAAAATACCACTTCTCAATTTTGGCTCAAACCATGTGGACTTCGGTGGCATCAATTGTTTTGCATCTGCTACAGCAAATAACTCTTGAATTGAGGTTGGGTACATGGAGAAGGCTACTGCCATATCCTCATTCACTCTTTTTTCTAATTCTCCTAACCCACGAATTCCACCAATAAAATCAATGCGGCTATCCGTTCTAGGATCTTGTATCCCAAGAATTGGAGTCAATAAGTAATTCTGTAAGATCGAAACATCCAAAGCCTCCACAGAATCCTTAAAAGTGCAAATCTCAGGCTTTGCAGTCAGATGATACCACGAACCATTAAGATACATACCAAAGGTACACTTCTTTTCTGGGTGTACTGGTTGAGCACTTGGAATCATATCAAATCGTTCTGCTACTTTTGTAAGAAATTCTTGCTTTGACATTCCATTCAAATCACGAACCACTCGATTGTATGGCATAATCATTAACTGATCCTCTGGAAATAAAACTGCTAGAAAGTTATTAAATTCTTCATAACCTGTATAATTTGGGCTCTCATTACGCCGTTTTAATCCAACCTTAACGGCTGATGCTGCTCGATGGTGTCCATCAGCTATGTAAATCTGAGAAATTAGCTCGAATTGTTCTTGAATGGTATGTATTGAGGTTAGATCTTCCATTCTCCAAACACGGTGAGTGATACCATCGGCACTAGTAAATGAATAGATTGGTTCCTCTTCTTGAGTTTTATGTACCAGCTGACTAATAATTGCATTGGAGCGATAAGCTAAAAAAATAGGACCTGTCTGAGCACTCATGGTATCAACATGATGAATACGATCCTGTTCTTTCTCTTCTCTGGTATTCTCATGCTTCATAATAACATGATTTAGATAATCATCGATAGAAGCACACGCAACAATACCTGTTTGTGAACGTCCCTCCATAATCAATTCATAAATGTAATAACACGGAGTGGTATCTTTGATGTACGTGTGATCCAAAAGTCGCTCTTCATATAATTGTCGCGCTCGTTGATACACCTCTTTTGCATACATATCCATCGTTTCTTCAAATTGAGTCTCTGGTCGATCAATATTTAAGAACGAGAGCTCATCTTTCTTCGCTTCTAGGAATGCTTCCTTGCGAGTATAAACGTCATATGGTAATGCGGCAACTCGGCTTACCAGTGCTTTGTCCGGGCGGACACATTGGAATGGTTTAATTACTGCCATCTTACTACCTCCTATGATCAATGCTTTTGTAAAGCCAAACTGCAAAGTTTGAATTATGGTAATTTTATCATTCGACCTGTCGATTGTCTATAGTACGAAACATATTTTTATGGTATACTAAAATCAACGCTATCACAAGGAGTATATGATGAAAAAAATATCCATACAACCAAAAGTATCTGGCGACTGGTTTTATATGAATGAAAAAGAAATCAGCGTGCGTGATCTCTATGATGCCTTACTTGGAAAGGGTAATTTAGAACTTGAAATCTGGGAGGAAGCAAAAGTACTTGAAATCGGTTATTCCGAAAAAGCAAGTTTGGATTTTGAGATGCTTCGCCCCTACTTTAAAGACAAAGAAGGCGATGAATATCTAAAAAAGAATGATATCCATGCCCTCTTTATGGTAACCTTTGATGAATCTGATTTTGAAATTGTTGTTCCAATTATGAAATGCATCGTATTAACTTGCGGTGGTTTCTTTATTGAAGATCAGATGGATTTCAATCAAAGCACAATCATACGATAACCATTAAACACTAACCTTTTTATCCAACATATAAGATGTCACAAAGTAAAATACTACAACGATACCAAGTGCCCAAATACTATCAAGGATGAATGGCTGTGTCGAGTTCAAATTTCTTGCTGGAATGAATAAATCCGATATTTTATCAAGCAAGAAATAGAATCCAAAGAAGAATAACATACTCACAATACCTTTTCCCTTGCTATTGGATAAAAAGGTAGCACTCAAGGTAATGGAAGCCATACCAAGTACGAGAATACCGAGCAACTCAAACACGAAACAGAATACAAAAGAAATGATGTAGACATAATCGATGTTAGCTTTAAATAAAGTTCCAAAGAATTCTTGTATTAACTCAATGGAACGAGCTAGTTCATCATACTTTACTAAAACGGCTGCAAAATCAAGTAAGGTAGCTGCAAGAAATACCGCAGCTGTCAAAAGAATTGTTACTACCGTGGTTAGTACCTTAGCCCCTACAATCTGATAGGTTGTATTTGGAGTTAAGAATAACATATAGCTTTGCTTCGTTTTAAGGTCATTCGAGAAGGTCATGATGCTCTCAAAAGAAACATAAAGTACACTCGCTACAGCCAAGAATATAAACAACCCTATGCTAGTTCCAAGTAAGCGTTCATTCTCAGTAAATAACCCTATCATAAAGCCAATCTGTAATAAAATAAGTACGATAAAGATAATTAATTTAGAAAAAATTTGCTTTCTAAGTTCATATTTCATTAATTTAAACATATTGCCTCCTCCTAGAATGAATCAGCATAAATCTCACGGTACAAATCAACGATGGATTTCTTATGCTGACTACGAATCTCTTCTGCGTTTCCTTCCAATACTAGATTCCCCTGTTTGATGAAAATCGCATTATCAATAATTTTCTCAAGCTCATCCACGAGGTGGCTCGAGATGATTAGCGTTGCGTTGTTGGTTGCGGCTTCTAAGATGGCATTGATGATATGCTCTCTTGCAATTATATCAACTCCATTCAATGGCTCATCCAACAGGTATACTTCTGACTTTCTACATAAGGTTGCAGCAATTTTTAACTTCGCAGCAAGACCGGAGGATAGATTCTTTGACTTATCCTTTAAGTTTAATCCCATCGATTGAATCATCTGATTGTACTTTAAACGATCAAAATCTTCAAAGAAATCTTCATAATATTTACCGACATCATCAACGGTCATATAATTATAATAAAACGGCTCCGTAGACATATAAGCAATTTTCTTTTTGGATTCAACGCCAATGATATCTCCTTTGTATGTAATCGTTCCCATGGTAGGTTTGATTAACCCAGCAACCATCTTCATCCAAGTGGTCTTTCCACTTCCATTAGGTCCTAATAGCGCATAGATTTTTCCAGGCTCCACATCAAAGCTAATACCTGCTACCGCTACTTTTCCTAGATAACGTTTCACTACATCTCTTGTTGATAGCATACATACTCTCCTTTACCCTCTATATTTGGTTTTAATTTCGTTAGAACCTCATTTATAATTTCATCCTCTGTAAATTCTAAATCCTTCATTTCACCTAAAAACTCCATAAGCACTTGATCTGCCATATCCCTTCGTACCTTCAACAGTTTATTCTTATCTTCTGTGACAAAGGTACCCAATCCCCGTTTTGTATAGCACAGTTCCATTAGTTCTAATTCACGGTAGATTCGATTGGAGGTGTTTGGATTGATTTGATACATCATAGCCAATTCTCTTGCTGATGGCAATTTGTCACCTAAGCTCAAAGCTCCCTGTATCATTTTCTTTTCGATATCTCGTATTACTTGAACGTAGATTGGTGTTGTGTGATTAAACTCCAAGCATTTCCTCCTATTCTGTTACTCCATACTCGGTAACTAGTGAACTAGTTGAATAATACACTCATTGTTTAAAAATGTCAATACATCCAAGTATTTCTAATTGTTTTTTAATTTTTGCTTTGATTTTCTCTTTTCTTTTTATGAATTCATGGGTATAATAACTAGAATATACAAAATATAGTAACTGTAAGTGGACTGAACAGTTATACAATGGGAGGAAAACGATGAACACGATATTATTTGATTTAGATGGGACGCTTCTACCGATGGATCAGGACTCTTTTATTCAGATTTACTTTAAAAACCTAGCGACTCATTTTATTCCCTTTGGTTATCAACCAGAGGCTATGATGGCAGCTGTAAATATAGGTGTGAAAGCTATGATTTTAAATGATGGTTCAATGACCAACGAAGAACGCTTTTGGAGTGTGTTTGAAAAACAATTAGGTGAAGGTGTTCGTACTCTTGAGCCTGAGTTTAGAATCTTTTATAATACCGATTTTTTAAAAGCCAAAGCAGCTACTACAATGAATCCATATACATCAAAAATAATAAAACTTCTCAAAGAAAAAGGATATACTCTTGTCATAGCAACGAATCCACTGTTCCCTACCATTGCGACACACAATCGAATTCAATGGGCTGGTTTTGATAAGAATGAGGTTGACTATATCACAACCTATGAGGTTTCTAGCTATTGCAAGCCAAATCCAAACTATTACAAAGAAATTCTTGAGAAACTTCAGAAAAAACCAGAAGAATGTATGATGGTAGGTAATGATGTGACCGAGGATATGTTAGTGGATCAACTAGGTCTCTCCCGTTATCTTGTGACGGATTGCTTAGTGAACTTAAAGCAAGAAGATATAAGTTCGATTCCTCAAGGAAGTTTAAAAGATTTTTATGAATTTGCACAGACGCTTCCTCAGGTGAAGTGATTTGATAGATTGTAACCGCTACAATGTGCATTGTTGCCCTGTTTTTTTAGGGCATTTTTAATTCAAAGGAAACGCAGTTCCCTATGAATTGAAGAAACCAGAAAGCTATCACATCATCAAATGTTGTGATAGCCCTCTGGTTTTTTATCTTCTTCTCTCGTTTGTGATCTCAATTAATTTCTTTTGAATCAACTGCTCTTTGTTTAAAAATCTAGCATCTAATCCAAAACGAATCTCAATTAACTTAACGTCGGAGTTATCATATACCTCACCTTTTCCAAAATACTTATGGATTACGATGTCATGCTCCTTTAAATTGTTAATTGCTTTACGTAATTCTCTTTTTTCTGCACTCTCATTTACCGTAGTCTCCATCACACTTTCTGAAGTGGCTGCAAATTCGAGTTCAGGTTCTTCTTTCTTTTTATAATAAACATCACTTTTTTCATGAATTAAATCAGTACGTGGAATAATTTTGTCCCCTTTGGATACCCGGACCTCTGGTTTCTTCTTTTCTTCATCAGACAAACGCTTCATCTTTTTACTTTCAGCTGGAGCATCCGTACTAATTACCATATCCTTTAGCCTAGCAACCTTTTCTGACACTTCCAGACTGCTTGCAACTTCTTTTTCTCTCTTTTTCTTTAAGGTTATGTAAAGACCACTTCCACACCCCACCAATGCTAATCCCAAGATCACATAAAGGAACATTTTATCATTCTGGTTCGAATTAAAAGAATCACTCACCGTACTGGTAGGTATCAACGTTACCGTACTCTCAGGCTCTATTGTTGGTTCTGGCATTGCGGTAGGTGTTGGTGTTGATGTTGGTGTTGGCATTGGAGTAGGTGTAATTACAACCCCTGTCTTTTCTATGTATGTACTTGTTGCATAACCTGTCAATTCTTTTTTCTTATAAGTAAATTTAATCTGATACCATGGCTTATCTCCAACATTGACCGTATCAATAATCGTTACAATTGTTCCTGCACTTAAGCTGACACCTTTTCCATTGACCGTTACCTTTTCTTTATTTGCACCAGCGCCTTTTCTAACATTCACACCAGAAATTACTTTTCCCTCATAATATTCAAAATCATCTTCCTCTGTTGTGGTTATCTCTTTTTCGTAATTTACAGAAGCAAAAGCTGTTGTCTGAACCATAGAGATCGACAAAGCAACGCACATACCAAAAACTAGCTTCTTCATACCCTTCCTCGCTTTCCCATAAACAGTAATCCTTCTATCCTAAGTTTCCTGATATCCCCATTTATGACAAGAAACTACAATCCTCATATAGTAATATTGTATCAGTGAGTGTTTGGAATGTCAAAATATTTATTCATATTTATCAAATATTGTCCTTATTTTAACAATCGAATTATAACAATTATTATCGAAATATAGAACCTAAAATAAAATTAAAGAAATCTTAATTTTTTCATTACGCTTATTTCCCAATAGTTGTGTTATACTATAACCATCTTTTCTGATAAAAGGAAGAAAAAAAGATGTAGAATGCATCGATCAATACATCATTCTATGGAGGATATATGAAAAAGAAAGCAAAAAAAATTATCATAGGTGCCACCGCTGGTGTCATCATTTTGGGAGCTAGCGGTTTAATCATACGTAATTCTGGAATTCTTGCACAAGGAAGTAGACATCCACTTTCTGCACCAATTGTAACGCAAGAATCTGAAACCGTATTTTTAAGTCAAGCCTCTACTACAGAGCAAAAATTACTATTACAAGGGTTTCCTAGTGTAACTACTACAACTAACCCTTCTTTATTTGGACTCACTTCTGACCTAATGGTTAATAATGTTCTTGTAGATTCCTTTACTCGTCCTGAGCCAATTGAATTTACAGATGAATATACCCAGATGGAGGGTGTCATTACCTTCCGTGGTAATAACTATCGTACTGGTGGTACTTATGGCATTGCAAATATCACAAAAAAAGAGTTTGATACCAAGAATACTTGGAACATCACGACTGGTGCTTTGAAAAAAACGGTTGGAGATGGAGAAGGAGAATGGTCAGGAAGCTGTTGGACTGGACAACCTTTGATTGTTCGTTGGAAAGACGAAACAAAACAAGTCATGAATCTTTATGAAAATAAAAAACAAAAAGAAGATTTGGTGGAAGTAATCTATGCAACGACGGATGGTAATATCTACTTCTTAGATTTAGAGGATGGAACTGCAACACGTGATAAGATTAACATAGGCTTCCCAGTCAAAGGAAGTGGTAGCCTTTATCCATCTGAGATTCCTTTGTACTTTATTGGTGCTGGTGATTCGATGGGGGATGAAGGAGCTCGTGCTTTTATCATTGATTTGATTCAAGGAAAGATTATTTACGAGTATGGATATGATGATGAATTCTCACAGCGTACCGATAATAATAATTTTGCTGCGTTTGATTCTTCTCCATTGATTCATGCCGAAACCGATACGCTGATTCAACCAGGAGAAAGTGGAATTCTTTATACGATGAAATTAAATACAGTGTATGATGGAACAAGTGTCACCATCAATCCAGATGAAATGGTCAAATGGCGCTATACAACGGAGCATACAAGAGAGGATGAATACTATCTTGGTATGGAATCCTCTGCTTCGATCTGGAAGAACTATCTTTACATTGCTGATAATAGTGCAAATTTAATTTGCTTGGATTTAAATACGATGAACGTTGTTTGGATGGCTGATTTGGTGGATGATACGAATGGTTCTCCAGTCTTTGACATCAACGAAGAAGATGGAACTGCATACATCTACATCTCTTCTTCGCTTCACTATACTGCTGATGAGAACAATGCTGGAACCTTAAAATTGTTTAAGATCAATGCTGCAACTGGCGAAACAGTTTGGGAAATCCCATATGAATGCCAGACGGTGAGCAAAATCTCTGGTGGTGTTCAGTCAACAGCACTCGTAGGCCAAAATCAATTATCCGATCTTGTTTACTTTACGATTGCTAGAACAGGTGGACTTGACAAAGGTCGCATGGTAGCAATCAATAAAAATACAGGCAAAGAAGTATGGCACCTTGATATGGAATACTATACTTGGTCCAGTCCAATTGCTCTTTATACCGAAGATGGTACCGGTTATGTGATCCTATGTGATTCCAAAGGTAACATGTTTATGATCGATGGATTGACTGGTGAGCAGTATGACCGCATCAACCTTGGAGGTGCTAACATTGAAGCAACTCCTGCTGCCTTTGAGAATACCATTGTCGTTGGAACACGTGGTGTCGGAACCAAAGCTTCTCTCCTTGGTGCCAAAGGAAAACAAATTTATGGGATCAAAGTGAAGTAGTATTTGAGAAAAAACAAAGGGGATGGGCGGTTGCGCCTGTTCGATTGAATTGCGTAAGGGATGAGAAAACGTACGGTAGTTCCCACCGTGGCTAAGTCACTACCGCACGTTTTCTCATCCCTCACTGTTCAATCTTACAGGCGTTACCGCCCATTTTAGTTTTATCGGAAAGTATTACGATAAAACTAAAATTTAAACTTTCTATTGTCTGGTTGGATTGTTTTATTTTATTTCGTAATATTATCAAAAACTTTTAAAAGCTTTCATTTCCTTTAACTGGCTAGATGTTATGTACATTACTTTCTTTTGATGTGTTCGGGTAGTTTGTTGTTTCTATTATGATTCATAGTAGCCTGTTTGAATAATTAACTATCAAAAGTTTTCATCTTCTTGATCTGTCTAGATATGATGTTTCATGTGGGTTTCTTTTACGTGTTTGAGTAGATTGTTGTTTCAACTTATATTAATTTAGGCTCTGTCTAAATTATAGTTTATATATTCTTTTTAGTACAGAGCGCAAATACTTTGATCAATTAATAACTTTTAACACGTTTTGACGAGAGTTAAAATAATACTTTAGATGAATATGGGTATTCATTCATTGTTGTTTACTGTAAACAGTTGAATAAACTGTTCAAATACTTCTTCTCTATTTTTAGCTGTCTCATAATAGGGTAGATTATATTTTATGCACTGTTCCTTTATAAACTTACTCACTTCAACAATTTCTACACCCTTCCCGTAATTCGTCTTCGGGTTTATAAAAAGTATAGTCCTTCTCGGTGTCGTAAGTTTTTAGTAATGAAAAACGTTCGTCAGGTGTTGTTTCGGAAGTGATAAAGTAGAAAATATCACAATTTCCATGATACAAATATTTCATATAGTCTTCAGGTAGTAATTGATAAACGTCTAAGACCATGCCTGGCTTAAACTCATCATATTCTCCACTATCCATCATAGCTTTAATGAACGGTGCAATTTTAGCACTAATATTGCGAAGCTTTTCCAAAGAAGGCATATCAGCAGAAGTGTCTATCCCTAATTCCGGAAATACCTTTTCAAATCCAGCATTAATTGCATCCATGCTTACATGCTGATAGCCTAATTTTTTTGATAATATATTTGATATTGTACTCTTACCAGCACGGGGTACTCCCGAAATGATAATATTGTTTTTCACAGTCACACCACCTAATAATATTTATTTCCCTTTATTTTATACAAATCGTATAATATTGCATATCCTTTGTTGTAGTCTAAACAAAAAGACACCAGTATACACCAAATTTATCGATCAAAGAGAACATACAAGGACTATAATCACATGGTCCAATAGGAACCTTAATAGTTGCTCCTTCTTTCAACACATCATATGCTTTTTTAACATGCACTTCTCCTCCATCTCCAAAATGGAAGCAAAACTGCATAGTGTTTCCGATTACAAGATTCTCTGTTAGCTCAGATACAGCTAATATTTGACCATGAGCATTTAACTCAGAGTGCATATATCCTCCGTTCTCATCTGGATATAAACCAAGGATTTCTGCATTAAATGCTTTTTGATAAAGACTCACTGCTTCGACACTTCCCTTTTCATATACTTGCATCATTGACCTTAACATACTGTGTACCTCAACGTTCAACATGTTCAAATATGTCTAGACAGACAATACAAAATAATCATCATATCGTCTACCGTCATTCCCTATTAATTGCTCATTTGATAAAACAAAATTCATTTTCATCAGTGCAGTTCTTCTCTCATGTGCTTTTGCTATCGCTTTTGTTGCTACTTTGTCACATTGAAACATTTCAAATGATTTTGGAACAATGAGTGATAGAATTGCTTCAATTTCACTGGCATTCTCGTAATCACTTCTAAGGTCTAAACGCAATAAACCACATTTCGTAAAATAATCCTTGGAATCTCTATGAAATAATTCAATGGTACCAATCGCTTTGTTTATGCATTTATCTATAATTGACCAGCGTATAAAATTTTTTCTTTGATATTCTACCTGCCAAGCCTCAATGACACTTTGCATTAGTTCCACTGATGTAAAATAGAAGTCCCCAAAACAACCATCACTGTTACATAAAGAAACTG
>JAEZKD010000236.1 GCA_023415655.1 Bacillota bacterium
ATTCATTAAGTTAAATCCTGAATAGAGAAGTGTTTCTTGGTAGCTATAAGGTCCCTCAATTTGGTCTGCCGTTGCCATACAGATGTTAGAGGTTCTATAATCATGACTTGTAGAAAAATACATGACCCATTTTCCCATCACTGGATTATAGATGACATCTGGTGCCCATACTGCATAACCACCTTCTATGTAATTCCCCACATAATCAAATGCTTTCTGATCACCAGTAAAAAGATTATCAAACAGCGGATTCGCAGCATTGACGCCGCTGGCAATACTCTTAAAGCTCATTAAATCATCGGAAACAGCTGCTTCCATATGGGAACCGAATATGTAGTATTTCCCGTCTGATTTTACGATTGAGGGATCATGGACAGAGATACCCATTACTTGATTTTTCACCTTCAGATCAGCAATTGCTTTTCCTTTATTTGCTCCACAACCTGCCATAAGTAACATAAATCCCATAACGATTCCCCCCATTATCTTTACACGTTTCATAGCAACCTCCTTTTATTTTAGTTCGTTCTAAATTTATTTAGGTTTTACTTAATTATAAATGCACCAGATAATGATTGCAAGCTTTGTTTGGAAAATTTTGAGTTTTCTTAATTATAATTTGTAAACAACAAAAAACCCTCTGATTGATATGTCTCCCTTTACTTACTAAAACCAGTAAAGGCAGGACGTATCACTTTGAGGGCGTTTTGTTGATTTCATTCTTTTTAGTATTCATAAAGTATAGTAGGATAAGCTTATTTTAAATTAAAAATCAGTTGTTTTACTTACAATATCTGCATTATAAACTAGTGCCTTAATTGCCCCTGGCCATTCAACCTCGAAATCAATGCGTGGATTCTGTTCTATCTTAAGGACAATACGTATTTTATGCTTGATCAAAATAGTGGTACAGATAATATCAACCGTAACCTCTTCTTTGGTTACTCTAGCAAACAACGTTTTACCAACCCCCACTTTTCCTAAGTCATGTCCATTCACAATGACTTTATAAGAGTTCGTACAGCATACAAACTGCATTGCTCTCGTAATACTAATTGTGGTATCTATGCTATTTTTTGATTCAAGCTTAGGTTCTGTTTTAGGTTCTTTCTTACTTTCTATCTTTGCTTCTATGTTTGGTTCTATCTTCGATGTCACTTTATGAAGCCTCAGTCCACAATTACTACAAAACATGAGACCGTCTTCAATTTCGGCATTGCAATCAGGACACTTATTAAGTTTCACTGAGGTAACCCGTGCACCACAATTGCAACAAAACGAACTTTGATCTGATATCTCGCTTTGGCATACATTACATTTCATATTGCGTTCCTCCATTTAGGGGTGGTTCTGTAGAATGCTTTTAATTATTTTGATCTATCATATCTGCACTTTGAAGCAATTCATCCACTAAGCTATAGTCTCCACTGAGGATACGATCCTTAAAAATCTCACTAATTGCATACCCTCGCTGACACTTATCACAATAAACTCCATATTTTTTAGAAATTCTAGCTACAGGAACGTATAGTATTGTGATCTTTTTCTTTGTTTCATAGAGCTTAAATCCACATACTTTCTTACAATTAGTACAATAGTATTCTCCCAAATGGATCAATGGTTTGTTCTTATCATAAGTTCCGCATCCATCAACTCTAAAACCCATAAAACCTTTTACTCCTTCCTCTGGCTACCAAAAATAAAATGAGGCATTCCATCGTTTAAAGAATTTTATGATATTTTATGAAACTTAAGAACCTTCCGTGATTTGAATCAAATGAAATATTAATAATCTAGCAATTAAAACCATATCCAGAACGCGAATTCATGCACATATATTTTTTGTAATGAGACACAATAACAATGTTAAAAGGAGGTGTTTACTATTAATTTAACAGAGAAAGAATTATCTTCTATCAATGATTTATTGAATGGTGAAGAGCAATTAGTCAAAAAGTTTCAGATGTTAGCAGACTCTACTAATGATCAAGAATTAAAACAAACATTTACAAATATTTCTCAAAAACATCAACAGCATTTTAATTCAATTTACGCAAAACTTCAATAAGGAGGTGTTCAATGATACAATCATCTTGTTTCGGTGATAAAGAGATGCTTCACGATGCTCTTTGCGCTCAAAAGGAAGAAACAGCCAATTATAATCTATTTGCAAATGAATGTACTCACCCAGAACTTCGTGACACATACATGAATATCTTAAACGAAGAGCATGATCTTCAGTTCCAGGTATTTAACATTATGCACGAACGTGGCTATTATCCTACTCCAGCTGCTGACCAGGAGAAGATCAATCAAACGAAGCAGACTTATGCTGCATCCGCTACGATGAAATAGTATAATATGAAAGCTTTGTTAACATTTTAATGTATTAAAAAAAGCACCCACTTGAGTATGTTGTAAACTCATATTACCAAGCGGGTGCTTTCATTTTCTTATTCTTTTTAAGATTCCATTCATTTCTTTCAATTGATACATCATAAAATTTAAAATCTCATATTTGTTTTACTTCACATTACTGGAAAGTAAGTGTTATCTTGTATATCATTAATCTGCATCTATAAAATCTACTTCAGTTAGTCGGAACGTAGCACGCATATGTATTCCCATATCCTGAACTAACGAATATTTTCTTTTTGGATATACTGTACCAGATACTTCATTAGCCCAACCACCAAGCTTTATAGTAATTTGAGTTGGCCCATCTATTGTGAAACTAGCATTTTCGCCATGTTTTCCACGCCATAAAGTTCCGCCATAGGTTTTTTCTACTACTGCATCTCTAGAAGAAAATAAACCAGCAAACCCTTCAACAATGTTATTAGGCATTTTAATTCTCACCACACCACTTGTCGTCATTTCTTCTAATGGACACCCACAATTAGGACACGACTTCGCTTTATCTGATATTTCTTTACTACATTCTGGACACTTGATAATAGCCATCTTTTTTCCTCCTGTTAATTAATATTTACTCATAGGTAGAAAATACCATTAATATTTTACAACTACGATCATAATAAGTCAATATTTCAACGAAATCAAATATCAACTTCTGAACTACTCATTTTCATTCAACTGGGTATACTTAAGATTTTTTCCCTTCGCTTTCTCAACCGAATATTTTTTCGCATTTTTCATCATCTTAGTTTTTAAAGCACTCTCTAAATCAATCTGATTCATCTGTGCAAATCTTAAAACGAAAAAGAAAACGTCCGCAATTTCTTCTTCTACATGCATTCTTCGTTGATCATCCGCAAATATATTCTTGATATCTTCCTCCCTTTGAAAACGAAAAATGTCAAGTAATTCATTCGCTTCGGTGGAAATACCAATGGCTAGATCCTTTGGGTTATGGAACTGATCCCAATCCCTCTCTTCACAGAATTTTTGTATTAAATCTGTCAGTTCTTTGATAGTAATTTGATTCATCTATTTTAGACACTCCTTTAAGTAATTTGCTAGTTTTGTATCGACACAGTTGACATAGTAGCCCTTCATCCCCCGTGGAGTTAAGGCACAATACGTGTTTTTTATGATTTCATTCGCTTGCATAGGATTAGGTCACATCTGTAACGAGCCCTTTTTTTCATCAGCCAAATCAGATACAGAATTCAAAAATAATTTTTTGTCAAATCCACCTCGTTGCTCGGACTTCTCACAGCGTTTTGCTTCTAGCTCTTCAACCGTATATCCACGAGCTTTGCAAATTGCGTACAAAACTTCTAAAACGTCAGCCATCTCTTCCAAGCTTTTGTCCGCTTGATATTCCTTCACTTCTTCAAGGAGTTTATTATCCAAAGCTACGATATACTCTTCCTCTGATAATACATTATAATCTGGCTTAAGACCTTCTCGCTCAATGATCTCGGGTATCTTATCCCGAATTAGCTTATAATATTCTTTCAACTTTTTGTACCTTCCTTTCTGGTGTCCAGATTTCGTTGTAACCGTTACATTTTGCCCAATAATATATGTACCGAAGTTTCTTGTCTCTATAAGATGAGACTTTATATTCTGTATTTTGCTCACGAATCATATGATTCCATAGGTTATCGTCTTTGATAAATGACCATGGAATAGAATGATCCACATGAATATGTACTTACTTATGCTTTCAATTCATTCCAATAGTTCAAACATTATTACTATTATACTGTATTATTCTTCTCTTTTCCATATTTTCATACACTTAGTGAGTAAATAATTGAGTGCAATGTTTCTTTGAATCATATCTACATATATAATAAAAAAGTGATAAATCATAAAGACTTATCACTTAGACTTAAAACAATGTATGTATGTCTCCCTAATAAGGGCTATCAAATTCTTTCTCAATTTTTTGTACTGCAGCTTCAAGACTCATGCCTGCAAAGTTTTGTGCTCCCAAAAAGCGACCTGATTTTTTGTCCTCTGCAAACACACCTGCCACAATACCAGGAATTGCACTTTCTGGTGCATTCGGTGCATGTAAACCTCCCATATCTGTTCGACACCAACCTGGATCGGTTAAGTTTATCATCACATCTGTTCCGTTTACGGAAGAACCTAAATCAATAGTAATTTTATCAAGTGCTGCTTTACTTGCAGAATAGCCCGCTTGCTGGGGCTCAAAACGAATACCGCTTGTGGTATTCAAGATTCTTCCGAAGCCATTCTCAATCATTTTTGGCATAAAATGATAGCAAATCATAGCCGGTGCTATGGTATTAACCTTAAAACTCTCCGAATAATCAGATACTGGTGTTTCAAAATAATCCGTTCGATAAGCAATCTGAAGTCCCGCGTTATTAAGAACAATATCTACCCTTACACCAAGCGCGTCTATATCTTTTAGCATCTGATCCACTTCCGTGAAGTCAGATAACTCAGCACTTACTATATATGCATCCACACCTTTTGCTTTTACCTCTTCGTAAATTGCTTTGACATGTTCTTTTTTTCTTCCGTGCAAGATTAGATTACAGCCTTGCTCTGCCATAAATAAAGCAGCCAGATAACCGATCCCTCTGCTAGCACCCGTAATAAGTGCCCAACGTCCCTTAACATGAACCATAATAATTCCTCCTCTATCTCTGATTTTTTTTACTCTTTTATGTGAAACAGAAATCCTATCCTTATACCATCAACTTTGTTCTATAAGAAAAGTTGGTGCTAGACTACTAAGTTCAGCACCAACTTTGACTACTATCTAAGTGGCAAACCATTACGACTTGTCACTTCCATTTTAATTGTTTCCTTCAAGTTCAGACGTACAATGAGGACAACGACTAGCGTTGATATTAATCTTTGTTTTACAATAAGGGCACTCTTTTTCTGTCGGTATTACTTCCTCTTTCTTCTCTCCAAAGGATAATAATTTATTTACCCCTTTGACTAAAAGAAATACTACAAAGGCCATTATAATAAAATTAATAATAGCAGTTATAAAGGCACCATATTTTAGTGTAACCCCAAAGAAATCAACCTGTAAAGTATCAAAGTTCTGGCGTGTAAACAATCCGATGATTGGAGAAAGTATATTCTCCGTTAATGAAGTAACAATTCCCTGAAATGCACTACCAATAATGACACCGACTGCCAAGTTCATAACATTACCTTTTAACGCAAAGGCTTTAAATTCTTTTAAGAATTTTTTCATGATCTTCCCTCTCTACTTTATGATATATTCCAATTTTAACATGATAGGACAAGGAAGTAAACACCAATATTAGCAAACCAAGCTAACGTTATATTTGACTATCTATCTTTGATATACGGTCTCTATCCCCTCCATAAAGTATAGTCTTGACGCAAAATCCTGAAAATATCGCACCTGATCATTATATCCAGTCCCTGCAAACGCTTGTTTTAAACGAACCCCTCCATACATTAGCGTATCCCCATACGCATACAGTTCTTCCGTTTCCCCATCCATTTTAACAAATCTAGCTACCGCATTATGAAGTAGAGAATCTTGTTTGATGTGAATTGGTGCAACCGTATTGACTAAATCACCAAATTCCTTAATGCTATACTTTAACTGCCGATTATAAAAATGATACAGTACCTCTGGAGTTAATCCTTTTGCTTTGTAATAATGGTATCTCGTATTTGGCACCACAAGCTTTTGCATCAAAAGGCCAACTGCTCTCTTACCATCTCTTGATACACAAGTCCACTCCATACAGTTACCTTCACCATTCTCTAAGCAACTGCCTGCATTATCACTCGTTACACGAAAGCTTCTTCCACGATAGAATTTACCGCTTTGTAACACTTCTCTCCATTCTTTGTACAAAGATATCTGTTGCTTTACCTGTTCTAATTCTTCCTTTTTCATGTCACTAAGATTGCATTCATACCCACAGATTCCAAAGCTAGCAATATGAAACCTTGTTTCAAGTGGTGTCCTTCTAAGGGTCTGATGATTTGGGCAGCTAGAAACATGAGCACTTACCGTAGACATTGGATAGCCGTAGCTATAATTATTCTGAATCTCAGCTCTGCACAAAGCATCTGTATCATCACTTGCCCAAATTTGAGGGAAATAACAAAGCATTCCAAGATCAAATCGATTGCCTCCTGCTGCGCAACCTTCAAATAAAATATGAGGAAACCTCTCGGTCAATACCTTCATACAACGATACACCCCTAAGACATAGCGATGCGCTACTTCCCCTTGTCTTTCTGATGGTAGAGAATCTGAAAAATAATCCGAAAAGGTTCGATTCATATCCCACTTTACATAGGAGATATCAGTCGAAAAGATGGTACTCATCTTCTCAATAATATAATCTTGTACTTCAATTTTAGTAAGATCAAGAATCCGCTGATTCCTTCCCTCAGAGTGAGGTTTTCCTGGAATCTGTAGTATCCAGTCGGGATGCTCTTGATAAAGCTTACTTTTTATATTGATCATCTCTGGTTCTACCCAGATGCCAAACTCTAGACCTAAGCTCTTTATCTTTTTACTAAGACCAGCAATTCCTCGTGGCAGTTTCTTTTTGTTTTCCTCCCAGTCTCCTAAGGAACTGGAATCATCGTTTCTCTCCCCAAACCAGCCATCATCCATCACAAAAAGTTCAATTCCTACTTCTTTTCCTGCCTTCGCAAGATTTAGTAGCTTACTTTCACTGATGTCAAAGTACGCAGCCTCCCAGCTGTTTAATAGCACTGGTCTCACCTTATATTTCCACTGTCCTCTAACGATATGTTCTCTTACAAACTGATGCATATGCCCACTCATTGTGTTAAAGCCTTGATGAGAATAGGTCATCACTGCCTCAGGAGCTTCAAAGCTATCCTCAGGTTCAATTACAAAGCAGAAGGATTGCGGATTGATTCCAGTCACGATTCTAGTTTTCCCAAAGCTCCCAACTTCGACTGCTTCATAATGATTGCCACTGTAAATTAAATTAAACCCATAGCAATCTCCATAATCCTCGGTGGTCTCATCTTTACTTAGCATCACGAATGGATTCGCGCGGCTAGAAGAGGTTCCCGTATAAGATGCATTGACATGCTTACCAGCATGCATTCTAACATCATTTCTTTTCATCTCTCTTGCCCAAGCTCCACGAAAGGTTGTAAAGATATACTCAGGCGTATCAAAATCAATCTGTAAGCTCATGAGACGATGTAGCTTCACCGTTTCTTTACTATGGTTTATTAGCTTTGTACTTCGGGTGATGACATCACAATCCGAATACACAAAGTAATATAATTCAAGCTCTAATTGATATTGCTTATCTTCTAATGTAATGCACAGCCCTTCCACCTTTCCGTCCTCATCATAGGAACCGGGTAGCTTAGATTCTGGTTTCCCTTGTAACATTCTTGCTTCCTTGAATAGAAAGTCAGAGGTATAGCTACCATCGGCATGCACCACTTCAATCAAAGGTTCTCTGATGTCTCCTTTCCCGTAAGAAGACATTTCTAAGCAGATATCCTCTAAGGAAAAGGCAGGATGATTCGCATCGTATGCATTTAAGTTCCCAGCAATAAAGGTTTGCTTTTCAACGATTGCTTCGATTCCTCGCGCTTTGGGCAAGGTAATTCTTCTACCATAATACAGATGCTCTAGATGCCCTGTTTCCATGATACGAAAGCAGTAGGTTGTGT
>JAEZKD010000241.1 GCA_023415655.1 Bacillota bacterium
TGATAATGCTTATTATCAAATACCACAGGAATTCCTATCTTTTCATTCACTCGAAGACACTCCTGTACCGTAAATGAAACCTGGTCATTCTCAATCACTAAGTACTCCTTTGCCTTCGTACTTAATCTCTGGAAATTCTCACAAAACACCTCAATTGCGTGTTCTGAACTTTCATAGCTATTCTTCATTCCTACATGGAGTACAAGATTTGGAGTTTTTACTAATTCCATTTGCTCTAACATCTCTGCAAAAAAGTTAAGCGATTGAATGGTACGCTCTACTACTTCTTCTTTTCTTGAATTAAGTACAAAGTACTGGGAAGGATGAGTTGAGAGTTGTAGATTGAACTTATTTGCAATCGCACCCACTTCATTTAGTTGATCTCTTACATCCTCAAACGAGTAATATCCAAGGTCAATCTGTGGAAGTACTTGTTCCGCAATCCGAAACGCAAAGATACCATTCTCATAATTTCGAATCAGCAATTCTTTCAAATCCATCAGATTTTGACTTGCTTTTTCCAACAGCATCCTCTTACAATCACTTGCAGTATGCTTTTCCAAATACGTCTTCGTCGAACACCGATTGCATCGTAATTGATCGTATAGTACAGAAATGCAACAATAACCAAAATTAATCTTCATGTTTGATCTCAATCCTCGTTCTTTGCCCTAATATGGTCTATTATTTCAAGAACTGAGATTGCATATACATAATACTTTAAGTCTTGCACTTTTTTCGGTTTCTGTAGCTTTTGTTACAATCGCATAAAGTGCTTCGCTTAGCTGCTACTTATCAAAGGTATGCTCATATTCACCAAACAAGTAATTGCACCCCCACCAACTATGTAAATAATGGTCACTTGGTATACCAAGTTGGAACTATATTTTTCATATCATCGTACCAACGAAGAACCTCTTTCGCTTGCTTTTGCATCGTGTTTACTTCGTCCTCTCCATATGGAATCGCCCATGGAATCGAAGAAAGCATATTACTACTAATGTAAAGAGCAAGTAGTTTCCAAAACTCATTCGGTACCTCATGATCAAAATAACCATTAACAATACCAGTGGCAAACAAAGGAGACGATTGTGCGCACCATACGATACGATTAAATTCTTCCCATGGATCACCAAAATCGTATCGGTCAAAATCAACGATGACCAGCTTACCATTCTCGATCATCATATTTCCAATGTGATAATCTCCATGTTGAAAGGTTTGAGGTCGATTCGCAAGTAAGTGACGATTCCTGTCTATGTACTCAAGAATGTTTTCTGCTCCCTCAAAATGAATCGGGCACTCCTGATACATCTTAATTTTACGATTCATCTTTGCATTAAATCGTGATTCCCAATCTACTTGATTCGCAGGAGCTTTTATCGAATGAATCATTTTCAACATTCTACCCGCTTCAAGGCCATAAGCATACTGCTCAGAGTCTGCTAGATAAGGTATAACATCCTGAGCATCTTTCCCCTCAACCCAAGTATAAATGATATAACTTCCTTCCTCACACATGCCAAACTCAATTGGTTTGCACATAGAAACACCAAAAACCGCAACTTCTTTCTGCATACGAAACATCTCTTCTTGATTCGTAACTTTATCCTTAGGAGTAACCCTTAAAAGTAGCTTCCTTCCATCAGCTGTTTCAATGTAGTACTTTTTGTCACCAGACCACCCTTTACTAATCGGATCAAATGCTATTATTGCAAGCTTATCTTTGAATTGTGTAAGTATATTTGCATCCAAAAAAAGAGTATTCATATCATTATTCCTCCCTAACAATCCTTTTCCAATATCTTTATATCATAGCAATACTCTCTCATTGACTTCCATGATCTACGAGGAGCTGTCTCTGTAACACTCCCTTCTCCGCATGACCTTCATGAGATATAAAAGGACTCTTTCCTTTTCTAAAAATTTAAGAACTAATTATGTTCCAATGATTAAAGACGCTCTTCTATTCACTTATGTCACGAATTAAGTTTGATTAATCATAACGTTAATAAAATCAATTGTAAAATGAAATACCGTTGGTGCAAGGATATTATTATGCTTAGCATATAGATATTTTATCTGAAAATATGGGCTTAGACAAATTGAATTCTATGATAACTAAGCTCCAAGTAATTCATGTTGCGTGTTAAACAACTTCAATGGCGAGTCAAAATACAATGATTATTAAGCTCCAAGGAAAAAGCTTAAAGGCAAGTATTTTCCACTATTAACCACATTATGTGTCGGTAATGTATAAAGTTATACACTCATTCTAGAACTTACTATTTTGCAGACTCATTAAAGCTATCATAGCGAATACTAGTCGTTTAAGAACTAGGAGGGAACTTTGAAAATAAATAAAAGCCAATTAGCTAGGGAATTAGGCAAAGATCCACGTACAATTCATAAATATAGCAATGGATTTGTAAAGTCAAAAACTCGTAAGCGAACATCAAATCTAGATGAATATTATGACATTATTCGTGGATTACTCTCTGAATCAAATCAACAAATCTTTTATTGTAGAGGTATTATAAATTCAGTCGGTGAGAAAAAGTGAAAAGACCCGACTAATCGAGGGAAAAGATGCATTAGTCGGTGTGGGGAAGGGTAAGGGACCCGACTAATCGTGGAAAAGTTGCATTTAGTCGGTGTGGGGAAGGGTAAAAGACCCGACTAATCGTGGAAAAGTTGCATTTAGTCGGTGTGGG
>JAEZKD010000247.1 GCA_023415655.1 Bacillota bacterium
AGGGCTTAACCAAAAAATTTGTTTGTACAATTTCAATGTGAAGTGAAAGAAGTCATTCGATGACTATCCACAGAAGATGTTGGTAAGTATCGAAAAAAGTGAATAAAAAGAGTAAATGAAGTGTGAACTATTCACAACTTCATTTTTTTATATACTTAGAAATAATATTTTAATTTTTTCAAGCTAAAAACCGTTCCATAGAATACTCAACAATCGATAGAGTAAAGTTATCCTTATAATGAAATTTATGACGTTTATATCTTAGAAGAAGGATTACAATATCATGATGCAATGGCATCCTCCAATGATATTGTAATCCTTTTTTGGAATATAAAAGAGAATGATTATACATTATCCATATTTCAAAAGTGTGCAATCTGCAAAAATAATGCACTACATACCTCATAATGCAACAAAAAATTAGAAATAAATTAAATATTTATGCATTTGTTGACAATAAAAAAAATTGTGATATTGTAGGTAATTATATCTCATCTTGTATTATTAGTTCGTATATATTCTTGTATGATAAGTATCGAAGTAGAAACAACATAGAAGAAAATAGCACAGAAGAAAAAATCAGAGATAATCAGAGAAAAACAAAAATATTTAAAAAATGAGGAGAAATACGGAACATAAGATAGGAATAAAAGTGAAAGAACAAGCTAAAGTACATAATCTAAGGAATTGAAACTAAATAACTAAAACTAAAAAACTCAAGATAAACAACATAAGAATAAGTACATAACATAAAGAACATATGAAATACAAGGGGAATAAGAGCAATAAAACAATGAGGAGGAGTCAAATGAAATTTAAAACAAGGATTATTGGAACCATACTAGCGCTTATACTGCTTAGCGCGATCACCGCAATCGAGGTGACTTCTTATATTGTGAATATTCAGATTGCAAAGGATTTTGAAGAGAACAACGAATCCACTGCTATTATGTGTTATGAATATTTGAATTTAAAATATGAAGGAGATTGGTCCTTAGTTGATGGAAAGCTATACAAAGGTGAAACCTGTTTGAATGATAATTATGAAGTGGTGGATGAGTTAAAGGAAAAAACAGGACATTCAATTACAATCTTTGCAGGTGATACTAGAGTAACTACGAACGTAGAAGAGAATGGACAAAGAATCGTTGGAACAAAAGCTTCGAGCAAAATTGTTGAAACAGTATTACATAAAGGAGAAGTATTTAAGGGAATCACAACGGTAGCAAAAGAAGAGCTTGAAACAGTTTATATGCCAATTAAAGATGCTAATAATGAAACAATTGGTATGTTTTTCATCGGTACAACAAGGGTAACGATGACGCAAGAAGAGCTATTTCAAACACTAATGATTATTAATGTATTATGCTTATGTTGCATAGGTATTATAGTTTGGACCTCCATCTATCTCAATCGGATTCTAAAGACTATAAAGTCCAATGTACAACAGTTAGATAACATGAGCCAAAAAGACTTTACCACTAAAATAGATAAGAAATTATTGAAACGTAAGGATGAATTTGGATTAATATCATCAGCTGCTGCAACGATGCAAAAAATTGTTGGAAATACAGTAACACAAATTCGACAATCCTCCGATGATATGAATTTGTCAATCGTGGAATCTTCTTATGCCACGGAAAGTCTCTCAGAATCGATGGTGACTATCTCAGCACTAACCCAGGATCTAGCTTCAAACTTTGAAGAAACAGCAGCTTCTACAGAAGAGATCAATGCAGCGGTCTATGAAGTTCAGGAAGCAGTTAGAACAGTTGCTAAGAAAGTAAAAGATAGTGAAATCCAGGCGAAACAAAGTGAAGAAAAGTCATTAGAAGTAAAAAATAGTGCAAAGAAATCAATGGATGAGACTATAGCAATGATACAAGATAACAGAGAGATGGTCATCAGTGCGATTGAACAATCTAAGAGCATTGAAAAAATCAGTAAGTTATCAGACACCATCCTAGATATCGCATCAGAGACCAATCTTCTTTCGTTGAATGCAACCATTGAAGCAGCTCGTGCTGGAGAGAATGGAAGAAGTTTTGCGATAGTAGCGAATCAAATTAAGAGATTATCCGAATCTTCTCAAAATGCTGTCACGGAGATTCAGTTAGTTGTAAAAGAAGTAACAGAGTCAGTGGAGCACCTGGCTACAACAACGAAGCAGATACTTGACTTTATTGATAGGAAGGTAACACCTGATTATGAGATTTTAGAAAGTACGGGAGAAGAATACTATCAATCTACGATGTATTTTACGCAGGTATTAAGTGATATTAGTCAGACCTCGGATCGGTTATTGAATCATGTAAATGCAATTACAAGCTCAATTTCTGAAGTGACCAAGGCAACCACTGCTAATTCAGCAGGTGTAACTGAATTAGCAACCAGTTTGGAAGAGATTGATCAGGCTGCAGATTCTCTAGCCCAAGTAATGAAACATACAAAGTTGATTTCTGATCAGTTAGAAGAACTTTCAGAGACATTTAAGACCGTTGATACGGTAGAAGAATAATGCATAAAAAATGCTATGGGCACACCATGAGGTGTAATACCCACTATAAGTTATTAGTTAACTTTAACTTATGGGATTCCTCATGGAACCATAGCTTTTTTATTCATGACAAGTGAGGCAGCTTGCTGGCTCATCTTGTTGAAAGGAAGGATACAAAGATACTCTTACTTTTTAATCTTGTTTCATCGACCAAAGGGGAAGACTAACGATTGCCTTAAATAGATCCCCATCTACTTTCAACTCAAAGATACCATCCTGAAGAGAAGTAAGGCTATTCGCAATGGATAAACCTAAACCGCTCCCTTCGCTGCTACGTGATATATCTCCTCGCACAAAACGTTCAATTAGCTCATCGCTACGTATACCTAATTGATTGGCTGAGATATTCATGACCTCGAGTTGAATAAAATGTTCTTTGGACTCTAATCTTATGTAAACTCTTGTATGGTTGAGAGCATATTTGCATACGTTTGACAATAAATTCTCAATAATTCGAAAGGTACTTCTACCGTCCGCGAAGATATATAATTCGTCGGATTCTGTTTGTAGGATAGGTTCTAAGTGATGTTCCTGTAAGCGATCCTCGTATTCTCCAATGGATTGTCGAACTAATTCGACAAAGTTTAGTTTTTCAGGATGCAGAATGACTGCTCCAGCAGAGGCTTTGGAGGCCTCAACCAAATCCTCGATGAGAGTTTTTAGTCGCCAGGACTTTTCTGTCAAAATTCTTAAATATTTTTGTGAGGTTTCATCCGCAATGTTTTGTTTCTTTAATAAATCGACATAATTAATGATAGAAGTTAACGGAGTTTTAATGTCATGAGATACATTAGTAATTAATTCTGTTTTTAATCGTTCACTTTTAATTTGATCCTCGACAGCCTTAGAAAAGCCAGTACGTATGTTATTAATATCATTTGCTAGCTGATTGATTGGTGGTGTTAGATTCTCTGATGGGATAGTTGCATTTAAATCACCAGCGACAATATCTCGGGTATTATGTATTACCTTCGTGATATCACAATAAAATTTTAGAAAGTATAAGGCAAGGCAAAGGATCAATAGCATTAAAATAAGCAGATACAGAACTGGATCGTGGTGAAACATTAGATAGCTAAATAGTTGAGAGAGCCCAAATACAATTAATACTAGCACTAAATAAATGCTTGCTCTTGGATTCACTTTGACTGCTTGCTTCCAGTCACGTATCGTTTTGTTAATTTTTCTAGTGAGTTGAACCAAAAGTAAGTTGGAGAAAAAACAATGCGCTTTCAATCTTTTGACAATCGTAGTAAGTAATAGTGCCAAAAAGAGATATACATTGGTATAAGCCCACAAATATATCAGCAGTAAATGCTGCGTAAAAATACTCGAAATGATATGAGTGATAAGATAGGATGGTATAAATAGTAGCATTATTGCTAGGAAGGTTGGTTCTAAGTAACAGCGATCGAAGGCATTTAACGTAATTCCATCCATACCTGATTTATGTCCAGCACAACATAGGAATAAGATAGCACAAATCAGACAGATAGTTAGGCTAATCGGACAAGCCAACAAAGCAACTTCATACTTGTCATAAGCAGTATTAAATTCTGTCGATAAATGTGTAAATTCATCCCTTTCCATGCTTAAACCAGGCTCGAAGAAGGTATATACAATGTAGTTATTGGTCTGTGTGGAAGGCTGTAACGTTACTTCTTTACGAATACTTTCATCCTCGAGTGATGGGAAATACTTGCTTAAAAAGTTTATGCACCAATTGATACCCGAATCCTCTGCAAATTGATAGGAGTCGCTTGAGATGTTTGTCGAATAGAGTGAGTTATTCGTTGTAAGCATTAAATAAGCAGACTTTTTAGTTATATTCTTTAGATAATCCTCTAGAATCTCAGTAGTGATCATAGATTCTGTTTCGAGTAAGTGTTTAAAGTGTGGACTATAGAAAAACTCATTCGTATTCAAATTCTTAACATAATAAAAAAAATGTTTGGTATCAATATTGAGTAGTCGATTGTAATATTCAAAGCTATCTTGTGTGAATTCATAGACACTATTCGAGGGTTTTAAATTTCCTTCCGCATTCCCACTTAATACGGAGACAAGGTCTGAGGAAGAGTAGATACTAGTTGGATCAGTGACAAAGCCAGCCTCTCTTTGCTTTACATAGACACATACACGCTGTATATATTTGAGATAAAGATCACGAAAGGCTGAGGTTTGTTCCAGGGTTTTTGAGGAGAAGGTCTCATGGAATTGTATGAGCTGAAAGGATTCATATGCAGATATTAAACCACTGCTAAAGGATATTACCAATAGGAATAACTTTATGAGCAACGAATTTTTTATTTTTTTCATAGGTCTCCTTAATCATAATTTTCAATCTTATAGCCAATTCCCCAGGCTACTTTTAGATATTTTGGTTCCTTTGGATTGATTTCAATTTTCTCTCTGATGTGTCGAATATGTACTGCAACAATGTTATCAACTCCAAAGGAAGGTTCATTCCAAATCAATTCATAGATTTCTGAGATCGAGAATACTTTTCCTTTATTCTTAACAAGAAGCTTTAGTAGATTAAACTCAATTGGAGTTAGCTTTACTAAATTGCCATCCACAGTCACTTCCTTTGTATCATCATTGATAATAAGACCACCAGAGGAAAACAGGTTATGATTCATTGCATCAATATTACCAAGCTGTGTATACCGACGCAGGGATGATTTTACCCGTGCTAGTAATTCTAATGGATTAAATGGTTTCGTAATATAATCATCAGCACCGATATTAAGACCTAAGACCTTATCACAATCCTCTGATTTTGCGGATAAAAAGATAATTGGCAATGTATTATTCATTTCACGAAGCTTCATGGTTGTCCGAATTCCATTCATCTCAGGCATCATGATATCTAACAAAAGTAAATGAATGGTCTCTCGTTGAATGAGATCTAGAGCCTGCAGACCTGTATAAGCTTTCATTACACGATATCCCTCACCAGAAAGATAAATCTCTATTGCATCAACAATATCTCTATCGTCATCACATACTAATATAGTATACATATTAACCTCCTAAATAACATAATTCATTTAAATCATATCATAAATTCATTAATTTTCCATCACATAAATAGTTAAGAAATTATAAAGAATGCAGTGACTTAGTAGAAAAAGTACGAAAGAAAATAGTTGACTTTTGTCAAAATCTTCATATATAATATTTACTGAGCAAAGACAAGGGCGTAGTTGTGTTTATTTACTGCACCTTTTTTTATTGCTTTTTTTTGTGTTATGATAACAATAAGGTATCTGGGATGAAGCCTTATTGGAACAGGGATGACAAACCTAATATTTAGTAAAAAAGGAGAGACAGTCATGGGATACGTTGATGAGGTAATTGAAAGAGCAATTACGAAGAATCCAGGTGAGCCAGAGTTCCATCAAGCAGTGAAAGAAGTACTTGAATCATTAAGACCAGTTGTTGATGCAAATGAAGCTCTATATAGGAGAGAAGCTTTATTAGAGCGCTTAATTGAACCAGACAGACAGTTTAAGTTCAGAGTGCCTTGGGTTGACGACAAGGGACAAGTACAAGTAAATACTGGTTACCGTGTACAGTTCAATAATAGCATTGGACCATACAAGGGAGGTTTACGTTTACATCCATCAGTAAATATCGGTATTATCAAATTCTTAGGATTTGAGCAGATCTTTAAGAATTCGTTAACGAGCCTTCCAATCGGTGGTGGAAAAGGTGGTTCTGATTTCGATCCTAAAGGTAAATCTGACCGTGAAGTAATGGCATTTTGCCAAAGTTTTATGACTGAGCTTTGCAAATACATAGGTGCAGATGTCGATGTTCCAGCAGGTGATATTGGTACGGGTGCTCGTGAAATTGGATATATGTTTGGGCAGTATAAGAAAATCCGTGGAGTGTATGAAGGTGTTTTAACTGGTAAAGGTTTAACTTATGGTGGATCCTTAGTTCGAACTGAAGCTACAGGCTATGGTTTATTGTACTTAACCGATGAAATGTTAAAATGTAATGGAATTGATCTTGCAGGTAAAACTGTCTGTATCTCTGGTTCTGGCAATGTTGCAATCTACGCTGCAGAAAAAGCTCATCAGTTAGGAGCTAAGGTAGTTACTGTTTCTGACTCGACTGGTTGGGTTTATGATGCAGAGGGTATTGATGTAGCAGCATTAAAGGAAATCAAAGAAGTAAAACGTGCACGTTTAACTGAGTACAAGAATTATAGACCAAACAGTGAATACCATGAAGGTACAGGTGTTTGGACTGTAAAATGTGATGTTGCTCTTCCTTGTGCAACTCAAAACGAGTTACTACTTGAGGATGCCAAAGCATTAGTTGCGAATGGATGTAAAGCTGTAGCAGAAGGTGCGAATATGCCAACCACCTTAGAAGCAACTAAGTATTTACAAGAGAATGGTGTATTATTTGCTCCTGGAAAGGCTGCTAACGCTGGTGGTGTTGCAACTTCTGCGCTGGAAATGAGCCAGAACTCGGAAAGGTTAAGCTGGACCTTTGAAGAAGTGGATGCTAAGTTAAAGGGTATCATGGTTAATATCTTCCACAACATGGATGATGCAGCAAAGCGTTATGGTCATGAAGGGGATTATGTAGTTGGAGCTAATATTGCTGGTTTTGAAAAAGTTGCGACTGCTATGATTGCTCAGGGTGTGATCTAATTCTTAATCACAAATAAATAAGGGGCTATCCTAGGATTTGATACGATTTCCCTTAAGCAGACAAGGTAAATAACCAAAATCTACTTAAGGGCGCATACCAGTTCAATAAAAGGAAGGATAGCCTCTTTTTTCTATGTTACTTGTTGTTGCTGATATTCTTTAGGATTTGACTACTTGCTTCATTCAAATCACTTTCCTGAGATACGATATGCATATGGTGTGGCTCGTGATCAAAACAGCCATGTTTGGATTCAAGTAGTTTTACAACGGGTGCAGGTAGATTGCCGTGCATCCTCTTAGCAAAACGTTCTTTTATTATTTCTAAGTCTGCAGTGACTAAAACTCGAACTGCATTCTCTGGGAGGAATGCTAGATGTTCCTTTTCTGTAATTACATAGATGATATGTACGTCATTTGCTTCTTTTAATTTCTTTTGAAAGATAAGTTTTGCGTCTACTTCATTCTTTGCAAAACGAAGATAATCTTTACCGCTATATACTTCTGCGTCTAGTTGTTTCTTTAATATATCTGCAAAGCTAGACTTTCCTGTACAGCTTTCACCAAATATTCCTATTACCATGCGTCCTCCTTAATTGAACTCACAAGTTCCAATACCGACAAAATCGATATGATCAGATGCTTTATTTGCCCCACCAAACATATGATTTGCACCAACAGCAATGTGAAAGGTATTGGCCATCTTTTCATCTAACACCGTATAACCACATAACTCAGTTACATTTGGATTCATACCAAAACCGAGTTCACAAACAACGCGGTTCTCTTCTGGCATCTCTTTGAAAAACTGAGCAACCTCTTGTAGGTTGCTACCACAGACCTTTCCTTCTTCTACTTGTAAAACTACTTGATGATACATTCCATTCTCTAGATAGAGCGTATCAAAGAATACGGACCCTTGTGTTTTATCTTCTATCACAGCAATGTAGATCTCACCACAAGGAAGGTCACCATCTCC
>JAEZKD010000262.1 GCA_023415655.1 Bacillota bacterium
CTTGCCTTCTCAAGCTGTGTATTCGCTTGCAAGATATTGGCTACTGTGCATTCTCCTACGACATTCCCTGCGATATCTGAATAGATTACCATATCATTCACTCGAATCTCACCTTGAAGTAGTAAACCAACCACAGTAACCTTACCATCCTTCATAGCAAACACATCTTGAATCACATAAGCAAAATCTCCTTCTACCATGGGATGAATTAGGTTAGAATTACTTTTATGATCAATCTCACTATTTGCTTTGTTACTCTCAATTTGACCTTTTGTCTCCTGTGTGAGTGAAGCATCTGTGATTGTTACTTCAATGTTATTCTCTTTTTTCTTTTTAAATCCGTCAAATATCCCCATATAAACCTCTCTTAATTCATTCTTATATGTAACCCATATATACCTATTATTCTAACGTAATTGCTTCATAAGTGCAATATCGATTCACATAATATCGAGAAATAATCAGATAATAACAAAAAGAAATGAGGTGTTAATATTATGGAAGAAGATCTCCATTCAAAGCTACATGCAGAAAAACCATCCATTTTTGAAACTATGAAAGATGCTTATAAGGAAGAAGATAAAGCAAGCAATCGACGATCTGAAACAAAAAATGAGACGTCTTTGTTTAAAAGTGTTCATCAACATCAGAGAATTAAATAAAAAGATACTAGCACATCACCTGAACTCCTGATGTGCTAGTACCTTATACTACACCCTATTTTAGCTAACTAAGATAGTCATAATACTACTGGTTATACTTATCAATTTGTTGAATCGAATTCATTACATTACCAAATAACTGCTTAACCTCACTGGCAATATCTAAATTATGATGAGTGATACTACCTGCTTCTTCTGCGCTAGTATAGACTTCTTGACTTGTTGCAGATAATTGACTAATGTTATCTACAATCGTATCATTTGCTTCTTTCAGATTATAAATCATGCAATCAATCTTATTCATATTCTCTGTCAACTCTATGACATTCGAATCAATTGCATCAAAGCTTTCAGCTGCTTTTCCAATTAAGCTTGTTTGTTGCTTCGTTGCAACGATGGAGTCATTCACCTTATTGGATGTATCAAGTGCATTGGCTGCTAATTCCTCAATTAATGCTTGTATCTGTTCCGTCGATTTTCTTGTTTGTTCCGATAGCTGGCGAATCTGATCAGCTACCACTGCAAATCCTCGTCCTGCTTCTCCTGCTCGTGCACTCTCAATGGAAGCATTCAATGCAAGTAGGTTTGTTTGACTGGATATACCATAAATCAAACTTGTAATTTCTTTTACCTCTTTTGTCTTATTGTGTAAACGATCCATGGAATCAGTAACTGTTTCATTGGTTTCTTGCATTACTTTGGCTTGGTTCTTTATCTCATGGATTACTTCCATACTTTCTGCAACAACCTTCTTGGAATGATTCGCTGATTGTACCATTTCCTTCGATATGGATGCTGTTTTTGCAATTGTCCCTTGAATGTTTTGTGTCATTGATGTCTGATCTTCAATCGAGGTTGCTGTTACCTTCGTGCTTTCTAGTATTTCATCCATAGAATAAACCACCGAGCTTGAGGCTTGTTGTAAATCATTGATTAAATCATCTAGTTGAAACGCACCCTCTTTCACACTTTTAGACACATGCATAACATCATCAAAAATCTGTTTCTGTAATTTCTCCTTATCCATAGCTGCATGAGTCGCATCATGATTATAACGCACCGCCATGTTCCCAATCACTGCGAATAAAATACAAAAAATTGCTGCCACTCCAGAACACATCAAAGTCTCACCAATTTTTTCATCAAAACCAACGGTAAATGCTAAAATAATACGAATGATATCTAATACTGCAACCGTAATTGAAAAGAGAATGATAAACTTCTTGTTGTAAATTAAAATGGAGCCTACTAATACTGGAATAATATGTAGCACAATAAAGGATAGCTGACCTGTAAACAGCAAGGATGTATAACCACATAAGAAGATAATATCTATGGTTACTACTAAGAATTGACAAGATTTATTGATAAGATATAGAATCCATCCTGTCATTACACTTGCAATAAAACAGACTCCTGGAAAAATAACCGAAAAGAATGTAATGGGCTCTGTTTGTGCCTGTAACACTAATCCACCTACGATAATAAAGCTCATTAGAGTTACTATGAGTAACGTAATCTGATTATTCTTCTGATAACGTTTCTCTTTCGTATCATATTTTCGTTCTTTCATAAACAACGTTTCCGTCATTCATATCCCTCCTATAAATCATATGGAGTAATAATATCATTATCTTAAGCATTTTATCTAGTTGTAATATTTACCACCATTGTGTTTACATTCCTTCACATAGAAATCATTAATTGGACACTTTGTCCATGCACCAGTTGACGATATCAGTTTGAGTTGTTAAAATAACATTATCTTACGTGAAAGAAAGGAGCTTTCCATGACATTTAAAAGCAATGATCTCATAGAAAAGACTGTGGATCATGACACTATGTTTCAGCGAATGAATCAAAAATTCACTCAAGTCATAACTCAAAAAGATCCCGAGTATCATGAATCCTATCTTTTTTGCCTGCTTACATTGAATGATGTTCATGCAGATAAAAAGGCAGTTCGCTCTTCTATAGAGCAAATTCGTGGCTATTTGTCCTCGAGCGCAAAGCTTTGTATCTACGAGATCTATGAATACGGACAAGCTGCTTTTTGTTTACAGCTAAAATCCAATAAAGATTTATCTGCCATCTGTTATGATTTTCAAATCCATCTCACCTTTCTTTCTGAGCGAGAAGGTATTCATTTTTTTGCTGGTATGGATATGATCCCAAGTCTTGAAGAATTTTCACATTCTTATGAACATACACTAGAGTGCATTCTTTTATTAAATGATATATTAGCAGTCCGTGGTGTCTGCCTTTATGACAACTATACGTTTATCAAGATGTTTGGTTTACTTTATCAAAACAATCGATCCTTTGTTTTGGATAATCAAGTATTGCAGCAACTTTTAAATTATGACCGTATTAATAAAACCAATTATGTACATACCATCCGTACCTATCTTGCAGAGAACTGCAACATTACTCGTTCTGCCAATCGACTTTTCATCCATCGTCATACGTTAATGAACCGTATTCAATTTATTATGAATTTATGTGGAATTAATTTTGAGGATTATTACACTCGAATTTATCTGTCAATGGCCTTACTTATCCATGATTACTATGCGGTTTAGCTGATTTTCCCTATATAGAAGGGGCTGTTGCATCATTTTATCTTACACCACATAAGATACCATAGGTTGTTTTTAGCATAGCTAAGTCACAACGTAGGTATTCTATGTGGTATAAAGTCGAATGATACGACAGCCCCTTAGATTAAGGACATCTCACGGAAGGTTAGATCCAAATTAAGAAATGATAGGTCCCTTTCTTAAGATATCAAGTGTATGAGCACTTGCTCCTAATAGATCCGCTCGCTCACAGGTAGATAAATGGTACTGAATAAATAGGTCAAAGGTTTCTTCGTCCATTGCATTTAGGATAGGACGCAAGTAATTGGCAGGACCATCAGCAGCAATCAATTGAATTCTCTCTAATTGAGCAGTCTCAACAAGCTTTGTAATATCTTCGATTCTAACATAATCATACAAATCTTTTGGTTCACATACCGTATGAAAATCCTTCGTTAGCTTCCCTTGCTCCATACATTCACGAATCTTATTTTCTTTAAATCCATGTGTGATAACACTAAATTCATTCATACAATAAGCTACTAAAATCACACCACCTACTTTGGTAACTCTTTTTGCTTCCTCTAATACTTTCACCTTGTCATTAAATGCAAATAAATGATACATTGGCCCAAAAACCAAAGTCATATCAAAGGTATTCTCTTCAAAGCGAGATAAATCTAGTGCATTTCCTTGCATTGCTTTTACATTACTTTTCTTAGAGAGTAAGGTTCCAAGATTGTATTTTACAAGCTCAATCGCTGTTACATCATGCCCTTCCTCTGATAAGGGGATTGCATATCTTCCTGTACCTGCCCCAACATCTAATATGCTTGCCCGTTGCATGCCATTTAGATATTGATGAATGTATTTCATCGTAGTGATATACTCTACCTGTCCATGTCTTCTTGTTAATCGTTTGTCTTCACAAAACTTTCCATAGTATTTTTCTAATTCTATTGTCATAATGTTCATCCTTTAATGATCTCTTATCACTTGCTTACAAAACAATTGTGAAGGTGTATCCTACCTTCACGAACGTTATCTATCATACACTACGTATACCGAAAAAATCAAGAGGCTGTCGTATCATTTGACATGATACGACAGCCTCTTGATTACCTTATGTAATTATAATTCCGTTTTCCATAAGCCATGAAGATTGCAATATTCATATACTTCCAATGCAACTTCATCTTCCGTCAAAGCAAAAGCAACCTTTGGCTCTTGACCTGGTTCTAATACTTTACGCTGTCCACCCTGATTGGTTTTTAAATAAACCCATTGAATATAATGCTCTGGTGTCATAGGATGTGCTACACTTCCAACTTCTACATAAACCTTTCCATCCTTAACTTCACAGACAGGAACATGTTTTTCTGTAGCTCCATCGGATGTGTTAGCAACTAGTTCCTTCATCTTCGAACCGCAGCATACCATTGGTACTCCAGAAGCATCAATCATACCAATTAAATTCCCACAATGCTCACAAATAAAAAATTTCTGTTCTTTCTCCATACATAAGCTCCTTTCTAAAAACAACGTCCTTCTTTTTGTCTTTTGCAATCTTTGGTTCCATGCATAAGACAATGGTAACATATTTCATTAATCAAAGGCTCATCTGAAAAATAAGCTCTAAGATTCTCAAGAGTAGTTTCGGCAATATTACTTAACGCTTCTTTCGTTAAGAATGCCTGGTGTGAAGTCAACACAACGTTTGGTAAGCCTACTAATAAAGACAACACATCATCTTTTGGAATTAAGTTAGAATTATCCTCAAAAAAGAGATCTGATTCTTCTTCATAAACATCTAACCCAGCACCACCGATACGTTCCTCCTTCAGTGCAGTTAATAGCGCTTCACTATCAATCAAGGCACCTCTTGAGGTGTTAATAATAATTGCACCATGTTTCATTTGCTGAATGGTATCTGCATCAATCATATGCTTTGTATCTTCAGTCAATGGACAATGCAACGAAATAACATCACTTTCGGATAATAGAGTATCTAAATCTACATACTCGATTCCTTTTGTAAGATCTGGGAATAAATCATAGGCAAGTACTCTCATACCAAAGCCCTTACAGATATTGATAAAAATCTGACCAATCTTACCAGTACCGATGACACCAATTGTCTTCCCATGTAAATCAAACCCATCTAATCCCTTTAGGCTAAAGTTAAAATCTCTCGTTCTATTATATGCCTTATGAATCTTACGATTCAAACATAACAATAAAGCCATCGCATGTTCTGCCACCGCATATGGGGAATAACCTGGAACACGCACGACTGTAATCTTATTATAAGCTTCTTTGAAATCTACATTATTATAACCTGCACAACGTAATGCAATAATTTTCACTTTGTTTTCATACAAAGCCTCTATTGTTTCTTTATCAATCGTATCATTCACGAATGCCACAACTGCTTGACATCCGTGTGCAAGTTTTGCTGTATCTGCATTTAATTTATTCTCAAAGTATTTGATTTGAAAGGAACCATCATTCTTTTTATCAAACCATTCCTTGTCATATGGCTTGGTATCAAAAAAAGCAACCTTTATCATTCTTTTCTCCCTTTACTCCTAATTTCACATGTATTACTATTCTTAATCTATGTAATATATTAGTTTTTTTTCATCGATATGAATTCATGGAATAACCTACCACCTATTAAAGTTATACGACTCTTTTCCTAGTTTGTCAATCCGTAAACCTTTTCTTTCGAGTTAAAAAACTTGTACTGTAGGTTTGACTTACATAGTAGTATATAATTTTTTTCAAAGTAAATGCTGTTCAAGTTTAACGTTGAGCAGCATTCACATCATATTAAAATTCTTAAGCTCTTATTGAGTTTTATCTAGCATTTATTCTTTACTTTCCGAATCTATACCATTCGTATTTTTTATTTTTGCTCTTAATAATGGTAAAATCGTACTAATGATTAAAATTGCTAAAATGATATAAGCCATTCCATTGGATGCAGCAAAGCCTGTGAGTGTTCTTCCTTTGATCACACCAAAGATTTGAAGAATAATACCAACTAGACCGATGATAGATCCACCTGCAACCAAACCAGAAGATAAGCTAATGCCATTGCTAACCTTTACTTCTTTTTCTTTTTCATTCTTTGATGTTTTTTCAATCAACCAACGAACAAGGGCACCAATAAAGATTATAGAAGTTGTCGAGATTGGAAGATAGAACCCAATCGCAACCGTCATAATAGGAAGCTTTAATAAAAATAACACAATACCAAACACTGCACCAACAATGATCATATGCCAAGGAAGCTCTCCTGACATAATTCCTGCAGTTAAGGTTGAGATTAAATTGGCTTGTGGAAGTGCAAAGGGAACATTATCACCAGTCAACGCTAATTGATCGGATAAAATCATAATGACCCCAACTACTACTGTGACACCAACAATACTAGCGATCAGGAAATACTTATCCATTTCTTTCTTTTCACCACCAATGATAAAGCCTACCTTCTGAGATTGGCTATAACCACCAGCGATTGAGATCGCTGTTACAATAAACGTACCAAATAGTAATAGTGTTTTATTATTTTCAGGACTAACCCATCCCATAATAACAAAAATCAAAGTAAGAATGACTAAAGAAGCAATAGTCATACCGGATACTGGTAGATTTGACGTACCAATCGTACCTGCCAAACGTCCAGAAACAATTACAAATAATAACGATAAAATGAAGGTAAGAATTGCGCCAAGAATTGCAATCACAATGCTTCCACCAGAAATAAAGAATGCAACTACAAAGCCAACTACGAGACCTCCAATTAAAATCCAGGTTGCTAACGAAGAATCCGACCCTGATTTCTCTGATTTTGCATTTAAGGTTTCTTTGATTGCTACAACAATGGTTGGTATCAAACGAATTGCTCCAATGATACCTCCAGCAAGCATCATACCAGCACCGATGTACTTAACATAGCTACCGGCGATATGATTTACTTGCATCACTCCAATTCCAACATTAGGATCATTCCAGATGAATTCTCCTTCCCTTGCAAACGAAGAAAAGTAACTAATCAAAGGAAGGATTGCAAAGTTAGCAAGGATGGAGCCTGCAAACATGGTAAGAGAAACCTCCATACCAACGATAAACCCAATTCCAAGTAACAAAGGATTGGCTTCAACTTCTAATTTCCATTTATAATAGGTTTCTTGCACATAGCTAACCACATTATTTGCAAGATTTAAAAAGTTACCAGTAATCACGGTTATGATTCCACTGATTGCGAACCCAATGCCCATATACTTCATGGAGTCGCCAGCACCTTCCGATGCTACCAAGGTTTCTGAAATTGCCATGGATTCTGGATACATCAACTTACCGTGTTCTTCCACAATCATATTTTTGTATACCAAAGAAGCAATTCCAATACCAAATAATACACCACCAACACTCACTAAAAAGCCTTCTATAAAGGTTACATTAGCACCAATCAGTAAGATGGCTGGTAATACATAGATAATACCGCTCGCTACAGATTCCCCACCACTTGACATTCCTTGTACAATATTTTTACCTAGAATACCTTTATGTTTGGCAAAGATTGCAATCAAACCAGACCCGATAATGGATCCTGGAATACCTGCTGCGACCGTCAGACCTGATTTCATTCCTGAATAAGCTGTGGAGGCAGCAAAGAGTGCCGCTAATACAATACCAATAAAGCAAATCGCAAGGCCACCACCTTTTTTGGGACCACTAGAGACGTATGGAACATAGTCATTTCCATGAACACCTCCATAAGCATCTTTTGATAATTTTTTATGCATAAGCACCTGTCCTTCTTATAGAAAGTAAAGTTATCTAATATAATACAAGCATAATTGCTTATAAGATAAATACTATTGTATAGTTTCCCAAACCTCATTTAATTTATAAGTTGATATTCATGACTATAATTCAAATTTTTTCCAAATTTAATCCGTTCTTAATCTATTTATGGTAGAATATATTAAACTGATTTAGACAAGTTACGAAAGCTCAAAAAAATCAGTAATTTTATGTTCCTCAAAAGGAAGGAGTATGTATGAGTGACTATCTACCTGTTCTGTATGTTGTACTTGGAATCGTAGGGCTGTATCTACTTATTTTTCACATCTTTGGTTTACGCATCATCAAATCCAATGAAGTTGCAGTGGTTGAAAAATGGTGGAGTATTCATGGTTCCTTAAAAGATTCTATCATTGCTTTACGCAAAGAAGCTGGTTATTCTCCTGATTTGTTACGTGGTGGTATCCATTTTCGCTCAACCTTGATGTATCGAATTCATCGGTATCCATTGATTACGATACCACAAGGACAAATTGCGTATTTATTTGCAAAAGATGGTGTTCCATTGGCCCCAACACAAACACTTGGTAAAATCGTACCTGAAGCCAATAATTTTCAAGACGTTCGAGGCTTTTTACAAAATGGTGGTCAAAAAGGCCCACAACGTGGAATCCTAAGAGAAGGTACTTATGCAATTAACCTCGCACAATTCGTCGTTATTACAAAAAATGAGATCAAAGCCATCTATACTGGTACGAAACAAGAGCATTTTGAGCTTGAAAGTATGCAGCAAACCTTAACCCAGAGAAATGCATTTGTTCCAGTCGTGATTATGGGTGTTGGGAATGAATCGAGCGATCTATTGGGTATCGTTACCGTCCATGATAGTCTTCCATTGCAGCAAGGAGAAATCATTGCTCCAGAAGTTGGAGAAGGTCATTCTAGCTATCAAGACCCTGAGAAATTCATAGAACTTGGTGGTCGTCGAGGTAAGCAAATTGAAGTATTAACCGATGGTACTTATTTTATTAACCGACTTTTCGCAACCGTAGAGTTTCGTCCAAAGACCGTGGTACCAATTGGTTTTGTCGGAGTAGTTGTTTCCTTCTTTGGTAAACAAGGTGTTGATACAACAGGCGCTGATTATCGCCATGGTGAGTTAGTAGAAAACGGTTGTAAGGGTGTTCTCCAAAAACCTTTGATGCCTGGTAAATATGCATTTAATACAGATGCTGGTAAAGTAATCTTAGTTCCAACTACGAACATCATCTTAAAATGGAATCGTGGTGAAGTGGGTGAACATAAATACGATCAAAATCTTTCTGAAGTTGATATTATTACAAAGGATGCCTTCGAGCCATCACTACCACTCTCTGTCGTTATGCACATAGATTACAAGCAAGCTCCTTGGGTCATCCAACGTTTCGGTGACATTAGTATGCTCGTGAATCAGTCTCTTGACCCATTGGTAAGCGCATACTTTAAAGATGTTGCTCAGACAAAAACATTGATTGAATTGATACAGGAACGTAGTGAGATTCGTGAACGTGCTGTGGTCGAAATGAAAGATAAATTTGAAAAATACAACCTTCAATTAGAGGAAGTTCTGATTGGAACTCCAAAATCTACGAAGAGTGATATTCAAATTGAGAATATCTTAACACAGCTTCGTGAACGTCAGATTGCGGAAGAAAAGAAGGTTACATATCAAAAGCAACAGTCAGCTGCAGAAAGTGAGAAATCACTTAGAGAAGCACAGGCAATTGCAGAACAACAAAGCTACTTAACCAAATCAAAGATACAGATTGATATCGAACGGAATAACGGTGCTGCTCTTGCTAGTAAAGCAGAACAAGAAGCCAATCAGATTGTTGCTCTCGCTAAGGCAAATGCTTCCAAGGTTCGCTTAGAAGGTGAAGCTGATGCTTCAAAGGAAACCAATATTGGTCTTGCAAAGGCTCAAGCAATCGATGCTCAGGTCAAAGCTTATGGTGGTGCTCAGTACCGAATTGTTCAGGAAATTACAGAAAAGCTTGCTGATGCAATTAAGAATACTAATGTTGACATTGTTCCTAAGACAGTAGTATCTCTTGGTAACAATTCCGAAGAATCAAGCTCCTCATCTACGATTTTAGATTCTTTGTTACGTCTAATCACCTTAGATAAACTTGGGATTTCTCTGAAAGAAGAAGATTTAAAGAATTCAGAAACGGTTGAATAAAATAAGGGCTGTTGAATAGAAAAAAGTCTACGGAATAGAAAAAAGTCTACGGAATAGAAAAAAGGGCTGTTGATGTCTTCCATGTAATTTGGAATGCTACAACAGCCTTTCTAAGTTTTTGCTATTTTGGTTAGAGTTCATTGCAATATTTTTGTTAAACATTGTCATCTAACTTATTATGTTACTTTCTACTTTCTTCACTCACATTGATTTAATTGCCCAACGCATCTTTGTTGAACGTGCGCGACCATTTAAATTACGTTCTTCTATGGAAGGACGAATGACTTCATTGGCAATTTCACTATAGATACCTTCTCTTTGTAAACGCTGAAAAGATTTCTTCACCAGACGATCTTCGCCTGAATGAA
>JAEZKD010000271.1 GCA_023415655.1 Bacillota bacterium
TGTGAAGGTTAATGCTTATAGTGCTGGTGCTGCAGAAAAGATCAAAGCTCTTGGTGGAAATGCTGAGGTGATTTAGTATGTTTGATACGGTCCGAAATGCTTTTAAAATAAAAGATATAAGAGGTAAAATCCTTTTTACCTTTGTAGCACTTCTTATTGTAAGACTTGGATCACAATTACCACTCTATAAATTTAGTCATAGCGCTGCCGATGTTTTCGGCAGCAATGACTCACTTAATTTCTTTGATACATTAACAGGTGGTTCATTGTCAAGTTTATCTATCTTTGCTTTGAACATATCACCTTACATCACTGCATCCATTATTATGCAGTTGTTGACAATTGCTATTCCAAGCTTAGAAGAGTTGCATAAAGATGGTGAAAGTGGACGCAAGAAGATTGCATCCTATACTAGATACATGACAATTGTGTTAGCGATAATTGAAGGTGCTGCTATGGCGTTTGGATTTTCTTCAGGCAGTGATCCTAAGTTACTGTTAACCACTGCTACAGATTACATCATTGTAATCAGTTCATTAGTAGCAGGATCCGCATTCTTAATGTGGTTAGGTGAAAAGATTAACGGCAAGGGAATCGGTAATGGTATATCCATTATCTTGGCAATAAACATTCTTGCCAAAGTACCACATGATCTTTACAGATTGTTTATGAACTATGTTGTGACTCCACCAGATATGGTTCAAAAAATTATAGCAATCATATTAATCGTGGGCATTTTGGTTGCCTTAGTATTTATGATTAACATCTTAAATGGTGGCGAAAGAAGAATTCCAGTACAGTATGCGAAAAAGGTACAGGGAAGAAAAATGGTGGGTGGACAATCCTCTCATATTCCATTAAAAGTTAACACTGCCGGTGTTATCCCAGTTATTTTCGCAAGTTCCATTATGTCCTTCCCAGGTTTAATTGCTGGCTTCTTTGGAGTACAAGCTGCATCTGGTGCAAGTGCAAGTATTGGACAAAAGATCTTGAAGCTATTAAGCTCAAATGCTTGGTTCAATGTTAAGAGCCCAAGTGAATTTAAATATACCCTTGGTATGCTTATCTATTTAGCACTTTTAGTATTCTTTGCTTACTTCTATACAACAATTACGTTTAATCCGACAGAAGTTGCAAATAATATGAAGAAAAATGGTGGATTCGTTCCTGGTATTCGTCCAGGTAAACCTACCTCAGATTTCTTAAATAAAGTACTGAATAATATAGTATTTATTGGTGCAATTGGACTTGCAATTGTTTGTGTAATTCCAATCCTTGTTCAAGGTATTACCGGAGCAAGCGTTTCCTTCGGTGGAACATCTCTAATCATTATCGTTGGTGTTGTTCTTGAGACTGTGAAACAGATTGAATCACAAATGTTAGTTCGTCACTACAAAGGATGTCTAAATGACTAAATAGATTTTCTACATAAGAAGACCATCGCTTTCTTTAAAGCGATGGGTTCTTGTGTTTTTAGAAGTTTAGTAGGAAATGGATAAATGTGTAAAATACACACACTAAATCTGGGAAAGTGAATAGTGAAAAGGGTAAAGCAGAAATTTTGTCACCACTTTGCATTTCTATGAATAGTGTGTATAACTTATGACAATAATGAGAATAAGTGGCAATACTTGCTCTTCGCTTTTCACTGTTCACTTTTCAAAGAACAATGAATAAACCAGAGTAAACTAGATTTTTAATAAGAATTAAGCTTAAATGGAGGATTTTGTTAATGAAAATAGTGATGTTGGGGGCCCCAGGCGCAGGAAAAGGAACACAAGCAAAGAAGATTTCTGAAAAATTCCAAATACCTCATATCTCTACAGGAGACATTTTTAGAGCAAATATTAAAAATGGTACTGAGCTTGGTGCAAAAGCGAAAGTTTATATGGATCAAGGCTTATTAGTACCAGATGAATTAGTAGTTGACCTTGTAGTTGATCGTTTACAACAAGAAGATTGCAAGAATGGTTATATTTTAGATGGTT
The DNA here is from genome assembly GCA_023415655.1 of Bacillota bacterium. Lineage (GTDB taxonomy): Bacteria > Bacillota > Clostridia > Lachnospirales > Lachnospiraceae > Lachnoclostridium. The sequence goes on from JAEZKD010000271.1 coordinate 1,989, forward strand.
TCCCACGTACCATTCCTCAAGCAGAAGCATTAGATCATGCATTAGCTGCAATCGGTGAGAAGATGGACTACGCGATTAACATTGAAGCACCAGATGATTTTATCATCAATCGTATGTCAGGCCGTCGTGCTTGTGTTGCATGCGGTGGAACTTATCACATTGTAAACATTCCAACCAAGGTAGAAGGTATCTGTGACGCTTGTGGTGGATCTCTTATTTTAAGAGAAGATGATAAGCCAGAGACAGTTAAAAAACGTCTTGATGTATATCATGAACAAACACAGCCTTTAGTTGAGTTCTATCAAGGAAAAGGTATTTTAGTGGAAGTTGATGGAACCAAGGACTTAATGGACTTGTTTTACGAAATCGTTGATATTTTACAGAAATAATTGCAGGTGACCACATATTATGTCAGTAACAATAAAATCAAAACAAGAGATAGAATTGATGCGCGAAGCTGGAAAGATACTAGCTGCCGTTCATGAAGAACTAGAACAATTTCTGAAACCAGGACTTACTACCTATGAAGTAGATAGGAAAGGATATGACCTCATTAAGAGTTATCACTGTATCCCATCCTTCTTAAACTACAATGGGTATCCGGCTTCTATCTGTGTATCCATTAATGATGAGGTAGTACACGGAATTCCAAGTAAGAAGCGTATTATCCGTGAGGGTGATATTGTAAGCTTAGATGCTGGTGTAATCTACAAAGGATATCATTCCGATGCAGCAAGAACCCATGCAGTTGGCGTTGTTACAGATGAGGCAAAACGTCTCATTGAAGTAACGAGACAAAGCTTCTATGAAGGAATTAAGTTTGCCAAGGCTGGCAACCACCTTCACGACATTTCCGCAGCCATTGAAGATTACGTAGTTGCTCATGGCTACACCTGTGTCAGAGATTTAGTAGGACATGGGATTGGGAAAGAGCTGCATGAAGAACCACAGATTCCAAACTTTAGACAAAGAACTAGGGGAATACGTTTACAGCCAGGTATGACACTAGCAATAGAGCCTATGGTAAACATTGGACGATGTGATGTATGTTGGTTGGATGATGACTGGACCGTTGTAACTGAAGATGAATCCTTGTCTGCTCATTATGAAAACACAGTGTTAATCACTGAAGGAGAGCCAGTAATTCTTAGCTTGAACAAATAGTAAAGCAAGGTATAAAGCATGGAGAACTTTAAAATAGGTACAATAGTTAAATCTATAGCTGGACATGATAAAGACAATTTTTTGGTTATAATAAATGTCGAAAATGAATATGTTTATCTTGTGGATGGGAAGCGTAGACTTTTAAGCAAACCAAAAAAGAAAAAAGTCAAACATGTTCAGTATGTTGCGAATTCAGAGGAATTTGAACGTCTGAGTAAGAACGTTAACATTCTACTTGATGCACATATTCGCAAACTTATCCGTAAAACAATGTTAATGTAACATAGTAGGTCAAGTTATGATTTAGGAGGTAAAAGATGTCAAAGACTGACGTAGTTGAAGTTGAAGGTACAGTATTAGAGAAACTGCCAAACGCAATGTTCCAGGTTGAACTGGAAAATGGCCACAAAGTATTAGCACATATCAGTGGCAAATTAAGAATGAACTTTATTCGTATTCTGCCAGGAGATAAGGTAACAATTGAACTTTCTCCTTATGATTTAACTAAAGGTAGAATTATTTGGCGTGACAAGTAAAAATTCGCTTGCTTTTTTGTCGCAATTTTGATATAATAGCAAGTGGACTTTTTGAAAGGAGAGATTTACTGTGAAAGTAAGATCATCAGTCAAACCGATCTGCGAAAAATGCAAGATCATTAAAAGAAAAGGATCTATCAGAGTAATCTGCGAAAATC
>JAEZKD010000285.1 GCA_023415655.1 Bacillota bacterium
ACAGTACAAGGATAAAAATTTCGCAAAGGACAAGCAAGAGCATCCAAAAGCGGTCCATTCCAATAAGAATAAAAAATCTGAGCAGCCAGGGAAATTAAATCACAAAAGTAAGGAAGATTACGGGAAAGAAAATCAACAGGGCAAAGCGGATCAGAATGGAAAAGTAAAGAAATATGGAAAATTGAACCAGCATGGAAGTTCAAATCAGCATGGGGAAGTAGACAAGTATAGTAAAGTGAATCAGCCTGGCAAAGCAAATCAGCCTGGGAAAACAAACCATCATGAGAAAACAAACCAGCATAGTAAATGGAATCAGTCTGAGAGATCGAATTATTCTGGGAAAGCAGATCAGTCTGAGAAATCAAACCAATACGGGAAAGTAAAACAGTCTGAGAAAACAAACCAATATGGGAAAGCAAATCAGTCTGAAAAATCGAATCAACATGGAAAAGCGAAACAGTATGGAAAAATGAATCATCAAAGCAGTTCGAATCACTATGGAAAAGCGAAACAATATGGGAAATCGAATTAACATAGAAATTCGAAGTAACGTGTAAGTTGATTTGGATAATAATAAAAAAGAGAGAGAAAAAACGAGAATCCAATACTTACGACAGATAAATAAAAATTAAAATACGATATGAGAAATACAAGAAGAGTTATGGTGATAAAAATGAGTAAACAGACTGAAATAAGGAGTAGGGCAATGCAAGACAAAAAACAACGAATTATCGAGCTAACCGAACTTCTAGATAGAGCCTGCAGAGCATATGAGCAGGAAGATCATGAGATCATGAGCAATTATGAATATGATAAATTGTACGATGAACTAAAAGCATTGGAGGAAGAAACCGGTATTGTATTAGCAGGTAGTCCAACCATGCGTGCTGGATATGAGATATTAAGTGAACTTCCAAAAGAACGTCATGAAGCACCAATGCTTTCCTTGGATAAGACAAAGGATGTAGAGGCATTAAAAGACTGGCTCGGTAATCAAGAAGGAGTACTGTCCTGGAAGATGGATGGTCTAACCATTGTATTAACCTATCAAGATGGAAAGCTTGTAAAAGCGGTGACTCGTGGGAATGGTGAAGTCGGAGAAGTCATTACCAATAATGCCAAGGTATTTAAAAATGTACCACTTTCCATTGCCTATCGTGGGAATTTAATCCTCCGTGGAGAAGCAGTGATTCGTTATTCTGATTTTGAGAAAATCAATGCCAAAATCGAGGACGTGAATGCTAAATATAAAAATCCTAGAAATCTCTGCAGTGGTTCGGTTCGTCAATTAAATAATGAAATTACCGCACAGAGAAATGTTCATTTCTTTGCTTTTGCCCTCATTAAGGTGGATGAGCCTGAACGCTTCCGACTAAAAAGTGAACAGTTTGAATGGTTACAAACACTTGGCTTTGATGTAGTAGAAGAAAAGATTGTCACTAGAGAAACGATGGAAGAAACAGTTGCTTATTTTGCAGAAAAAGTAAAAACCAACGACTTCCCATCGGATGGACTTGTGTTACTTTACAATGACATTGCGTATGGAGATTCTTTGGGACGTACGTCCAAGTTCCCACGCAATGCGATTGCATTTAAGTGGCAGGATGAGGTCAAAGAGACGAAACTTTTGGAGGTTGAGTGGAGTGCGTCAAGAACAGGACTCATTAATCCAGTTGCAATCTTTGAACCGGTTGAATTAGAGGGAACCACCGTATCTAGAGCCAGCCTTCATAACATTAGCATTATGGAAAGTCTTGAGCTAGGACTTGGTGATACGATTGAAGTTTATAAAGCTAATATGATTATACCTCAAGTTGCAGACAATCTGACACGAAGTGGCATGATGGAAGTTCCAAGCCATTGTCCAGTCTGTCAGCATGAAACCGTCATCCGTCAAGATAGCGATGTCAAGAGCTTATACTGCGTGAATCCAGAATGTAATGCTAAGAAAATCAAAGCATTTACTCATTTTGTATCAAGAGATGCAATGAACATCGATGGTTTATCGGAAGCAACGATTGAAAAGCTCATTGCAGAAGGACTTGTTAAGGAACTTGCAGATATCTTCCATGTAAAGCAATTTAAGGATACCATTGTAGAGATGGAGGGCTTTGGAGAAAAATCCTTTAATAACTTGGTTGCAAGTGTAGAAAAAGCAAGAACCACGACATTACCTAGATTTATCTACAGCCTAGGTATTCCTAACGTTGGATTAACGAATGCCAAACTTATCTGCAAACAGTTTAACTACGATATTAATGCAGTATTATCGGTAAGTCGCGAAGATTTAATTGCCATTCCACAAGTAGGTGATGTGATTGCAGATGCCTTTGTAACCTTCTTTGAAAACAGCAATAACAAAGAGACGGTCAATGATCTGTTAAAGGAAATTACAATCGAAGTGGAAGATCAAAGCCAGAACAGCAATAAGTTTGAAGGCTTGATCTTTGTCATCACTGGTTCTGTAGAGCATTTCGCCAATCGAAATGAGGTTAAGGAAGTCATCGAGCAAAATGGTGGTAAAGTAACAGGCTCTGTGACAGCGAAAACTAGTTATCTCATTAACAATGATAACCTTTCCAATTCCTCAAAGAATAAAAAGGCGAAGGAGCTTGGAATTAAAATTATTACGGAAGAAGAATTTTTGCAATTGTTGGAAGCTTAATAGATCAAGATTTCATATATAGTATCTCAAAAGAATCTAAGGAATCCCCATGCGATAACATGTAGCATAAGAAAGAACTTGTTAAAGCATGGGAGATTTACTGAAGAGGAACATATAATATACGAGAAGCTTGAGAGATATACCCATCAGCATAATTTAAGATGTAGGAGGAGATTTAGCAATGCCAATTAGAGTTCAAAATGATTTACCTGCTAAAAAGATACTAGAGGATGAGAATATATTTATGATGGATGAGACACGAGCGATGCACCAAGACATCCGTCCACTAAAAATTGCAATCCTAAATTTGATGCCATTAAAAGAAGATACCGAAGTACAGCTACTTCGTAGCCTTTCCAATACTCCGCTTCAAATTGATATCACCTTCTTAACAACCGAATCTTATGTTGGTAAGAATACTGCTACCAGCCATCTTCATAAATTCTATCAAAATCACGAAGATATCAAGGATGCAAAATTCGATGGTCTCATTATCACAGGTGCTCCTGTAGAGCAGATGGAATTTGAAGATGTTACATATTGGGAAGAACTAAAACAAATTATGGAATGGTCAAAGACCAACGTTACCTCAACACTTCATTTGTGTTGGGGAGCTCAGGCTGGACTTTACTATCATTATGGAATTAAGAAGTATCCACTAGAACATAAGATGTTCGGTATCTTTAAGCATCAGGTATTAAAACGTAGAGAGCCGTTGGTACGAGGATTTGATGACTATTTTTATGCTCCACATAGCCGCCATACAGAGACCTCGAAAGAGGAGATTCTTCAAAATAAAGAGTTGACGATCCTTGCTGATTCGAAAGACGCTGGGGTATTTATTGTAATGGCGAAGGAAGGGCGTCAGATCTTTGTGATGGGGCATCCTGAGTATGATCGTGTGACGTTAGATAAGGAGTATAAACGTGATTTAGCGAATGGCCTTCAGATTGAGTTACCGGTCAATTATTATCCGGATGATGAGACAGAGGAGAGACCTTATCTGATGTGGAGAGCGCATGCGAATGCGTTGTATAGTAATTGGTTGAATTATTACGTTTACCAAATCACAGATTATGATTGGGTTGGGGATATTTAAAACAGTTTTTATATTATGAAACTTAAAAGTACTTACCTAATACTAAAGAAGTCAAAGAGGACTATAAGAAGTGCCATAAGCCAAATATAAAGGGCTTGTGGCACTTTTTTATGTGCTCTCAGCATGAGCGCAATCTTATGGGTGAAAGTCCCTAGTCTTCCCTAGTAGTGGGAATATGATAGCTAATGACAAGGGTGTTCGAGGCAACCTTAATGAGGAAATTTAACAATTAGCATGGTTATGATTGAGATTATTCTATTATCGGCTTATACTTGCTTATAAGGATATTATTATAATAGTTGTATATGATTGCTAAGACGTTCATTAGTAGATAGCTAAGAATAGTAATATACAAGTCATTAAGGAGATAAAATATGATACAATATAGGATACAATATAAGGTTAAAATCATTGAGATAATAGATGAAACAAACAATGTGAAAACATACTTG
>JAEZKD010000027.1 GCA_023415655.1 Bacillota bacterium
GTTACGATTCAGATGTATGCTTGTATCTTTTTATTCCAAGAACAATCGTTTGACAACCCATACTATCTGGGGGCTTGTCAGAAGATATCTCCTCTAAGTAAGGATTTTACCTATGATTATTTTAAAAGCTTACGTCTTCCTAAGTTAGAAAATAAGTCGGTAAAAGCATTTCTTGCAACGGAACAGAGGATTCCTGGATTAGGAAATGGTGTGTTGCAAGATATCCTATATTTATCGGGGATTCATCCAAAGAGAAAGCTTGAGACGATTTCAGAAGAAGAGTATCAACGACTTTATGATACGATAGTAACCTTGCTACCTAAGATGGCAAAGGAAGGTGGTCGTGATACCGAAAAAGACTTATTTGGTAACTACGGTTCTTATATGACTTACCTAAGCAAGAAAACGTATGACCAACCGTGCTCCCAATGCGGATATCCAATACATAAGGAAAGTTATATGGGTGGAACCATTTATTATTGTGAGCATTGTCAGCACTGATGATTGAATTCTGCTAGAAGTAGATGAATGATATCGTAGTATGTTAGAGATTCATAAATCAAAAGTCATGAAATCTTAATTAAAAGGGGAGTAAAATCTTAAAATGCTAGAGATATACTTTGGATAGCAAAAGGGGAGGTTGATTTATGAAAAAGGTAAAATGCATTCTGTTGATTCTTTTAGTTATGGTAATAACAAGTTGTCAAAAAAATGAAAAAAGGGAAAGTACGGAGGATAAGGTAACAATATCGGCTACACCAACAAGTGTTGTAGCTACGACTACAGTTACGGAAACTCCATCCGTAGCACCAGTAGTGGAAGTGATTTCTACTTCGATATATACGAAGGAGGACGGTAGTCTTAGTTTTCCAGTTCAGTCTATTGACGAAACGAAGGAATATGAGGCACCCTTTATGACAAAAGAAGAATTTCCAGTGATAGATGGATCGACAGCGAATATACCGCTTGGCGAAGCCATCTATTGTTATTTAACCAAGGCAACGAAAGAAGAGGCAGCAAAAGACCTACATTTTTATACAACGCCAGATTCTTATCGAAGATTAATCAATCATGAAGCAGATTTGCTCTTTGTATATGAACCGTCTCAGGTTGTTTTACAAGAGATGATGGACGCAAATGCACAGTTAGAGTTTAAACCACTCGGTAGAGATGCACTTGTATTCATAGAAAATGATACGAATCCAGTGACCTCGTTAACTCAACAGCAAATTACGGATATCTATACAGGGAAAACCAAGAATTGGTCCGAGGTTGGTGGGGAAGATCTTGAGATTTTACCATTTCAGCGTCCAGAGACCTCGGGTAGTCAGACGTTGATGGAAAAGCTTGCTGTCCCAAAAGATCAATTGTTGCAAGGTCCACAAGTATCACGTCCAACGGAAATGGGAGAGTTGATTGACGTACTTGCTTCTTATAACAATGAAAGTAATGCATTGGGTTACTCTGTATTTTTCTATGCGAATTATATGTATAACAAACCAGGCCTTCGTTTCGTTGCTATCGATCATGTAATGCCAACGAATGAAACGATTCAATCCGGTGAGTATCCATATGTAAATGATTTTTATGTTGTCATTCGTGCTAATGAAGAGAAAGATTCCAAAGCAAGACAGATTTATGATTGGATGACCACAAAAGAAGCTCAAACAATCCTACAAACCTCTGGTTATGTACCAATCCTTGCAGTTGGAAGTGAAGAGCTAGAAGATCATACGACAGGAGTTAAGGGTGCCTTAAAGCTAATGGAGGATCAGTATTTCATACTACACAATCAAAATCCAGAAGGTGCGTTTTTAGGTGATAGTATTTATGATAAGAATTTTAAGGAAATCATTACGTTTCCTGGAAAACAAATAGTGTGTGGTAACAATCAAACCTGTCAAAAGGATGAGGTACTCATCTTAAAGACGTACGAAAAGGAACAAGTAGAGTATTCATCATTGGCACTTAACTATGAGCTGTACTCACTAAAGGAAAAGAAAATAATTACAACGTCCTTATTTCATTACATTGAGAAAAAAAATGAGATCTATTATTGCTATAATAATGATCCAAAGAAGGGAGATAATATCGAGGCGTGTTATAATGTGACTGGTAAGTTAATCTGTAACATTGAATACGATCCAGATAAGTATGACAGACTGTTTGTGGTTAAAAATCATGTAGCTCGTATTCAAGATCATCGTATGTTTATCTATGACTCTATGGGGAATCAGTTGAAAACGATTACTTTATCTGAGGGATCTGCAGGATATGATGTTTACGATAATGAGAGATTAGGTTATGAGTATCTATGCATAAACGATTTGGATACGAATAGGACTTTGTTATTTGATGCGAATGGTAAGGAGATTGACCTAAAAAGCTTTCTTCCAAAAAAGGACCAAGCAAAAATCACAGATGCTTGGATTGATAAGGTTGTAAAAGGGACGGATGGTCATCTTTATGTAGCTGGTAGGATCAATCATCAACTTGTGATAGCAAAAGATGATCAAACAATCATTTGGAGACAGGAGAATGACAACGAAACATACCAGGTTACACTTTATCCAAATCTATTCTTTCTAAGCCCAGACGGACAATGGGATGAAAAAATGGTATTGACGTTAGATGGAACGGTATTAAATCCAGAGCAATCCTTTCTACCATACACCAATGATTGTGTTATTCTACAAAAAGAGAATGGTTTTGACGTAATTGCAATCAATGAAGACATTCGATATTTTGTTACCGATAAGAAGTATAAGAAAGATGCATTTTACCCATCGGAATCCATGTTGACTTCACCGAAATTGACCATTTATTATCGAGAGGGTGAAGAGAATCAGCCGTATTCGAGCTTTCTTGGAAAGAGAACGTTAAATGGTCATTCAAACTATCAACAAATTGATGATACTTATTCTTGGCTTGAATCCTTTAGATACATCGATGCAAATGACCTCAACTATGAAAGAATTGATTCGATTCTAAATGAGGAAGGAAGTATTTGTTATAAAGGAACCAATGGAGAAGTGGTCACAGGAGCAATTGTTGGGGAGGAACTTTATGTGATTCTTGAGAAAGGGAATTATATGGAGATTTGTGATTTGGATGGGAAGACTTTGTATCGTCAATATTCGAATCGATTGTCGGACGATTGATCATAAATTAGAAGGTTTAGTACCAGAACGTTCACGTGTCAATAGTGAAGGATGTTCCATCTATTTTTATGATTATAATAATCATCTATTTGAAGTGCATAATGGAACTCTTAATGCGAGATTAGAACGGTATTTCAAGGGTAAATGAAGACGATATGCATAAAGCAAAGCTGTGATATAAAAGGGAATCGAATCAAATTAGGCATTTACTACCTAACCAACATTCGATTCCCTATTTATTTTCTTTTAACGTTCTAACTCTTCTTTTTTCTTTACGGAAAGATGATTTAACTTTTCTGACATAACTAGCATCAAACCAGCAAATAGAAGAAGGTAAATCGGATAAAGACCAATGTGAAGTAAGGATGCTAAAAATCCAAATACAGGAGGCATAAAAGTACTTCCGACATAAGCACTAGCCATCTGAATACCAATCACAGCTTGTGAATTCTCTTTACCAAAATTAGAAGGAGTCGCGTGAATGATAGACGGATAGATCGGTGCGCATCCAAAGCCAATGACAATAAGTCCAACCAGGGCAATTTCATTATAAGATATCGGAATCGCTACCATCAAAACACCAACCATTAAGGTAAGAATACCAATACGTATTAAGCGCTTATCCCCAAGTCGATCAGCAACAAAGCCACACAAGAAACGTCCAACCGTGATACCAAGATAGAAGAAGGACGCAAAGCTGGCAGCAGTTTTGGCATCAATATTACGAAATTGAACGAGGTATGTACTTGCCCATACTCCTGCAGTTTGTTCGAGTGCACAATAAGCAAAGAAGGTGATTAAGACAAGTGGAACTCCTTTAATTTTAATCACTTGGGAGAAGCTTAATGCCTTTGGAGCTATCTGATCATCGGGGTTTATGGTATTCTTTTGCTTCCATAGTGGTAGCGTAACAAACAAAAGAATGGATAAGCCAATTTGAATAAAGGAAACAATTCGATAACCATGGTTCCAGCCGTAACCACCGGTCAGATTATAGCTCATAATGTAAGGGCTAATTGCAGCACCAACTCCCCAGAAGCAATGGAGCCAACTCATATGGCGAGATGCATAGTGTAGCGCTACGAAATTATTCAGTGCTGCATCAATAGCTCCCGCACCAAGTCCATATGGAATCGACCAAAGACACAATAGGAAAAAGGAGTTGGAGATAGAAAAACCAAACAAGGCGGCAGCAGTCATCAATACACTAATGGTTGTCACAAGCCCAGCACCGAATTTTCTAGTCAATTTATCAGAAAAAAGGCTAGATACAATTGTTCCACCAGAGATTAACATTGTAAGGATTCCCATAAAGGAAGTAGCTACATTAAGATCTAGTTGTATAATCGGCCATGCTGATCCTAGCAAAGAATCTGGAAGTCCAAGACTGATAAATGCAATATAGATAATCGCTAATAAGAGTGAATACATAATACCTCCAAGTATCTTATTTTTTAATCTATTGTATATGGAAGTCTTTTCAGTGAATCAAGAATTGATAGGTTACTATTACGTTCTCTTGATTTTTCAAAGACACTTATTGTATTATATAGTAACACAAGGAAAAATTCTAGTTCTGTCGAGTCTTATGATTGTAAAATGTCGTTGATTGGTGTGACTCATGTATCTATAAAACTAGAGTTTTCTAGGTTTTTGCAAAGTTAAATTTCATGAAAAGGATGAAATGATAAGGATAGGAGAAGAATATGAACAGAATCATAGCAAAACGTTTACATTATGGAGATGATTTGTTAAAGGAGATAAAGAAAATTGCTGTGGAAGAAAAGCTTCAAGCAGCAGTTGTGGTTTCTTCTGTTGGTTGTTTAACCAAACTGCGTGTTCGCGATGCAAGTGGTGTAAACATTCAAGAGGTAAATGAAGATTGTGAGATTTTATCGATCAATGGTACCGTCAGTGCACTTAGGACGCATCTTCACATAGCGTGTGCAAAAGAAGATTTAAGCACAGTTGGAGGGCATTTGGTCGAAGGATGTACGATCAATACAACCTGTGAGCTTGTTCTAATGGAACTACCAAACATAAGCTTTGGTGTTGAACAAGATCAAACGACTGGATACGATGAAATTATATTTCAGACGATTCATTCCACAGAAAACAGATAAAACTTCCAAAGAATTTAGTAATGAGCAAGGTTCAATTCTATCGTTATTGATTTGAACGACTTTTTATCTATAAATGTAGATTTCTTCAGTTATTGATGACAAAAAATAGCTAAAATATGGGCATATCAAGTGATAAAAGTAGCTAACATCTCGAATTGGATTGTAATTTGACATGTAAGCTACTTTTATTATGGATATCAAACGTTTCAAGTACCTATTACATAGCGTTTAAAAGAAGCAAGCAACATAGGAACTTAAGTAGTAAGAAATTTATTGACATCACAATCCGTCCAAGAAAGAGATATCGAAAGCAATCTATGAAAAAGAAATCATTAAACTCATATTAAATGATTCAAATCGAACAAATGTTTGAGCATCGTAAAAAACGATACTTAAGAATGAGAAATTTGATGAGTATAAGTAAAGTTATTTATCAAAACTTAAGTTTTATCAGATGAAAAATTACGGTAAGAATAAGGTGACAAAACACAGGCAGCAGTTGATGTTATCTTGTGTTTTCAAGATATATACTAAAATTAATTCTATATATGGGTATAGTTTATGGCGATAGTTATATGATGGAAGACGGTATCTATATGTCATCTTATATAGATTTTTCAATGGTTCGAACGTATGTTCTTTATTTGTTTTCATTATTTTGGTAAATTTTCTCTAATCTCTTGAATTACATGAGATTAATGATTATACTATATAATGTAATTGGAATAGTTTGAGAGTTGATAGTGATTTGTGTTTCAATTTGAATGATTATTTCAATCCACTAATAAAATGAAAGGAGGAATGGTTATGAAAAAAAATGAATTAAGCGAGGTGCTGATTCGCTAAGTTCATATTACGTATCAAAGAAATTTCTTTGAGTCAAGGATGTTCCGATCCATTGGATATTTCGATCCATTGGATATTCCGATCCCATGGATTTTCCGGTCCATTGGATATGTCTTTTTCTAGAACTTTACTCTAAAGAAAGAATCGTTTTTATCCTAGTATTTTTGCAAGTATTTTTGCTTGTATTTATCCTAATCTCTGATCCTAGAATCGATTCTTATTAGAAAGGGTTTCTTTTGGTACGCTCATAACTAATCTCTTTGTGATATAGACTTACAAACACATTAGATTTTAGTGTGTTTTTTTTATGCAAAAAAATATGCGCTTAGCGAATGACGTGGTGATACAACTACATGAAAGGAAAGGACGAAAATTAAATTGAAAAATCAATATATAGACATTAAGGATACGAACAGTGAAATGGCTAAAAAAGCAATGGAAGAGAAGCTGTATCGAACAAAATTATATCAAGAGGATAAAGAGAACTATAAGAAAAGAAAAAAGGAATTTGTCTTTTGTATTAGTCAGCATTTCCGGTAGAGAAGAAATAATCTCAACTTAGAAATGAAACTTATTGAGGAAGAAACTTTACAAGCAGATCAAGAAGGAGACACCATGAATTTAGTGATTAGAGTGGAAAAAGAGAGTGATTATTTTTACGTAGAAACGATGACGCGTGAATCGTTTTGGAATGTATATAAACCAGGTTGTGATGAACACGTTATGGTACATAAACTAAGAAATACGCAGGAGTTTCTGCCAGAACTAGACTTTGTAGCAGAGTGTGATGGAAAGGTTGTCGGTAATGTGATTTGTACTCTTGCAAAAATTGTAGATGAGCAAAGAAGTACAATCCATGAGAAGAGTATCGTTGCAATAGGTCCAATTTGTGTGTTACCTCAATATCAAAAACGAGGAATTGGTTCTATGTTAATCAATGAGGTGAAAAAAGTTGCAAAAGAACTCGGATATCGTGGTTTGGTCTTATATGGAGATCCTTCGTACTATCATCGGTTTGGTTTTGTGAATGCAAAGGAATACTCCATAACAAATCCAGATGGTAGCAATATGGATGCATTTATGGTGTTCGAGTTGGAGGAACATAGTTTAGATGGAATTTGTGGAAGGTATTATGAATCGGAGGCATTTGAGGTAAGCAAAGATGAGCTTAATCGGTTTGAGCGTAATTTCATAGGTAAGTATGAACGTAATCAGAATCAAAAGAGTGAACTCAATCAAGGGAATGCACTCAATCCTATTGGAGGGAGTGAACTCATTCATATTGGTAGTTTGGATTCAGTATCTATTGATCTAGTTGGCTCAAATCTAGATTACACAAGAATCAAAGAAGAATTTAAGAATGCAGGAGTAAACTTCCCGCTTCTTGAAACAACGTGTAAGGGGTTAACTGACGAAGAAAAGCTAGAAATCAATCCATGTGGTACTTATTGTGGTGACTGTGAAGACTATGGAGTTGTATGCGACGGCTGTAGAAATCGCAAGGGAATGCCAATCTGGTATCACTTATATTCGAAAAAGGAGCCATGTAGCTATTATACATGTGTCGAAAAGAATAATTTTCACGATTGTTCTCAATGTCAACAAGTACCTTGTAATAAGTTCTTTGAGTATCCAGATCCTAATATGAGCGACGATTGTAAGCAAATGTGGTTTAAACTTCGCATGAATCATTTCAATCAACTCAATTGTACTCGACAAATAGAAATTAAGGATGACTTTAAGAAGAATGAAGAATACTATGCAAATAAATGATAGATTTCACTTATTATGTAACGCAAAAATCTCTTTAAAATTCTTCTTGACAAAAACTTACCAGAGATTTAGAATGGATTACAATATTTTGAAAAGGCTATGATGAAAAGGAGTACATATTTTGGAATCTTCAGAGAGAGAATGGTCGGTGTGAATTCTCGTAAAAAAATATGGAAGCAGTTTCTGAGCCATGAACCGAACTCTTATGATTGAATCTATGTTTGTAATGCAAAAACATAACCATCTATGTTAAGTAGGCTTCATCGGGAATCCGTCCGTTATCGTGGATGCAGTTTATTGTTACGGACCTCTGTAACGTTCGAACTGTGATGAGAGCAGAATCATTCTGAATATAGGTGGTATCACGGATTGTAGAATTCGCCCTATGCTATTAATTAGCATGGGGCTTTTTTTAATTCATAGGAAGCTTTGTTTTCTATGAATTAAAAATGCCCTAAAAAACAGGGCAAAAGATCACACAGCGGCGATAAATCGCTCCTTGCGATTGATAAGATGTTGCTTACGCAACGCGTCGCTGGTGGAGATTTTGCAAGCAAAACACTATGTTCTTGTCGGGTGAGTAATAGCTTTATGAATATTGATTGCTTTGAACCGTCATGTCAAAAGGTGTAGCGGCTTAGATGCAATTTTTATAATAATAAATAAAAGGAGAAAACTATGAGAATCATTGAAAAAACAAAAAAGCTCGATCATGTAGCTTATGATGTAAGGGGCCCTGTAGTTGCAGAGGCGGAGAGAATGGGAGAACAAGGTATCAAAGTCATGAAGTTAAACATCGGTAATCCTGCACCATTCGGATTTGATGCTCCGTATGAGATTGTACGTGATATGATGGCAAATCTAAGCCAGTCTGAAGGGTATTGTGATTCCAAGGGTATTTTCTCAGCAAGAAAAGCTATTATGCAATACTGCCAGTTGAAAAACATTCCGAATGTTGGAATGAATGATATCTACACTGGAAATGGTGTTAGCGAGATGATTTCGATGGCAATGCAAGGTTTGCTTGATAATGGAGATGAAATTCTCATTCCTTCCCCAGATTATCCACTTTGGACAGCTGCTGCAACACTCGCTGGTGGAAAAGTGGTACACTATGTATGTGATGAACAAGCGGATTGGAATCCTGATATTGATGACATCAAGAAAAAAGTAACCGATAAAACGAAGGGGATCGTAGTCATTAATCCAAACAATCCAACGGGAGCCTTATATCCAAAAGAAATTCTGCAACAAATTGTCGAAATTGCGAGAGAACATGAACTTATTATTTTCTCCGATGAGATTTATGATCGTATGGTTATGGATGAACTAGAGCATATTTCGATTGCCTCACTTGCACCTGATTTATTAACGGTAACCTTCAATGGTTTATCCAAATCTCATAGAATTGCAGGCTATCGAGTTGGTTGGATGTGCCTTTGCGGTGATAAGTCAAGAACACAAGGCTATATCGAAGGCTTAAATATTCTATCTTCCATGAGATTATGTTCAAACGTACCGGCACAACAAATCATTCAGACGGCACTAGGTGGATATCAAAGTTCCGATGAATTATTATATCCAGGTGGACGCATCTATGAACAACGCAATTACATTACCGAAAGGCTTAATAGTATTCCAGGCATCAGTGCGGTGAAACCAAAAGCAGCTTTCTACATCTTTCCTAAGATTGATATCAAGAAATATCATATCCTAGATGACGAAAAGTTCGTTTTAGATTTCTTACGAGATCAACATATATTAATGATCCATGGTCGAGGATTTAATTACTCTGAGCCAGACCATTTTCGAGTTGTATTCTTACCAAGGGTGGATGAATTAGAAATTGCGATGGATAAATTAGAACTGTTCTTGAGTGGTTATAAGGGGAATAAGTAGTACTCAGAATTTGATTACATATTATATTATAACGTTATAAGAATATATTGAGTAGTTGTTACTAAAGTGTAGGCTGTGATCCAGAACAGTAACAACTACGTTTATAGTATGCATTGTGGCTTATATTTATAGTAAACATCTGAAAATTGAAATTGTAAGAGCTGTAAAAAAATGGTACAATCTTATTGAATAAATAAATTCAAGGAGAAAGATTTAAATGAGCAAGTATGAAAATGCAATTAAGCTTTTGGAAGAACGTTGTGGTAATGGTAAAGAAGAAGTGATTGCGCTTGCGACTATATCATTATCACCAAATGCTATGGGTAATCCCCGCCCAGCTGTCCGAATGGTTTGTGCTTATTATGAAGACGGCGTATTTTATGTTTCTACGGATGCAAAAAAGAGTAAAATGCTGCAAATTGAGAAAAACAACGAGGTTTCCGTCAGTGGTTTGGGTTGGTATGTTTTCCAAGGCATTGCTGATAATCTCGGTTGGGTCAAGGACGAGAAGAATGCTGAAATCAGAGCGAAATTTAAAAAAATCTTCGATTGGTTTGATGAAGTTGGAGATGAAGACAATCCTAATTCAATCGTTCTTCGTATCACGCTAACAGAAGGTACGATTACTGATAACGAAGAAAAATACGGTGACCGCCTTTATGAGATTGATTTTGTTAATAAAATAGCCAAGTAAATAAAAGCCTAACGAATAAGCAAAATGGATATGACAGATTGGTTCATATTAGAACGAAGAGTAGTACAATTGAAAGTTGTAATTGGATGAAAGTAAGATACAAGATAATGTTGCTTTTACATATCTCACAATAACCTTAGCATGGCATAATTATTAAAGTAGCCGTAACTGATATGAGAATAACATCAGAATAAGTTACAACTACTTTAATAATTTA
>JAEZKD010000037.1 GCA_023415655.1 Bacillota bacterium
GATATGTTAGTTCTTCATCCACTTCCTCGTGTGAATGAAATAGCTACAGAAGTAGACGATGATCCAAGAGCTGTATATTTTAAACAAGCAGAATACGGTGTTTATGTACGAATGGCTCTGATTATGAAACTATTAAATATCAGTAGATAGAAAGGGGATATCATTATGTTAAATATCGGTGGACTCAATCAAGGTGTTGTAATTGATCATATCGTTGCTGGTGGGGCAATGAAAATCTATGAATATCTTCAATTAGAGAAGCTTGACTGCAGTGTTGCAATCATAAAAAACGCTAAGAGTAACAAGATGGGTAAGAAGGACATTATCAAAATTGAAGGTCCTAATGTACTTGATTTGGATATGATTGGTGTCCTTGACCCAACACTTACCATCAATATCATAGAAGATGGAATTATCATTGAAAAACGCCATCTGCGTTTACCTGAACAGGTAACAGGAATCATTCGATGTAAAAATCCTAGATGTATAACTTCCATTGAACAAGACCTTCCGCATCGCTTTCAATTAACCGACAAAGCAAAAGGTGTTTATCGCTGTATCTACTGCGAACAAGCCTTCAAGCGACCATAGTGAAAGGCTATTGTTCAATTCATAGATTCATAGGTGATTTATTAAGGGAACTCGTTAAAAGTTCCCTTAATTCATATGATAAGATCAATTCAAAGCCCTCGTTGGTATTTAAAATAACCCTGTAATCACTCCGTCTTCTGTCACATCAATATGCTCCGCAGCCGGAACCTTAGGTAATCCTGGCATAGTCATTACGGTTCCAGTAATCGCTACCACAAAGCCAGCACCAGCTGATACATAGATGTCACGAATATGAACTGTGAAATTCGTTGGACGTCCTAATTTGGTTGGATCATCGGATAAAGAGTATTGATTCTTCGCCATACATACTGGTAAATGTCCAAAGCCTAGCTCAGTTAAGCGATTTAGCTGACTTAATGCATATGGGTCAAACGTAACTCCATCTGCTCCATAGATTTCTTTTGCGACTGTCTCCATCTTTTCTTTTAATGGCATATGATCCGGGTAAAGTACTTCATAATGACTTGGCTTTGTTTCCATGATATTTAGTACCTTCTGCGCCAAATCAATACCACCCTTACCACCCTTTTCCCATACTTCGGATAATGAGAATTCACAGCCACGCTCAATACAGAATTGCTTTACAAACGCAAGCTCTGCCTCAGTATCTGTTGAGAAACGATTTAAGGTCACTACTACTGGAACATGGAACTTCTGTATGTTTTCGATGTGCTTTTCTAGATTTACAATTCCCTTTTGTAACGCTTCTAGGTTTTCGACTCCTAATTCATTCTTTGGAACCCCACCATTATATTTTAATGCTCGCACGGTTGCCACAAGAACAACTGCATCTGGCTTAAGTCCACCAATACGACATTTGATATCTAAGAATTTCTCTGCACCCAAATCTGCCCCA
This sequence comes from Bacillota bacterium, assembly GCA_023415655.1. GTDB lineage: Bacteria > Bacillota > Clostridia > Lachnospirales > Lachnospiraceae > Lachnoclostridium. Next base: position 1,469 of record JAEZKD010000037.1, read on the forward strand.
AACCCAGCCTCAGTGACTACAACATCCGCAAGTTTTAATGCAGTCTTAGTTGCACGAACCGAATTACAACCATGAGCAATATTAGCGAAAGGGCCACCATGAATAATCGCTGGTGTATTCTCTAAGGTCTGAATTAAGTTTGGTCTTAACGCATCCTTTAGTAAGGCAGCCATGGAACCTACCGCATTCAATTCCTTCGCTGTTACTGGTGTTCCATCATACGTATAAGCAACAATAATTCTTCCTAAACGTTCCTTTAAATCCTTCATATCACTAGCAAGACAAAGTATTGCCATAATCTCTGATGCAACTGTGATAATGAAGTGATCCTCTCGAACCACACCATCAGCTTTTCTTCCTAATCCAACTACTATGTTACGAAGAACTCGATCATTCATATCAAGACATCGTTTCCAAACAATCTGGTTTGGATCAATGTTAAGTGTATTCCCTTGCTGAATATGATTATCTAACATCGCCGCCAACAAATTATTCGCAGAAGTAATTGCATGAAAGTCGCCAGTAAAGTGTAAATTCAAGTCTTCCATTGGAACTACTTGTGCATAACCACCACCTGCAGCACCTCCCTTGATCCCAAAGCAAGGTCCTAAGGATGGCTCACGTAGGGCAATCACAGCCTTTTGATTCAAACAACCAAGTGCTTGTCCAAGTCCAACGGTTGTTGTTGTCTTACCTTCCCCAGCAGGAGTTGGATTAATTGCGGTTACTAAAACTAATTTGCCATCTTTTCTATCCTTGATCTTATTCCAGAGTTCATCTGTCAACTTCGCTTTATATTTACCGAAAAAGTCCAAATCATCTTCTACAATATCAAGCTTTTGTGCGACCTCACGAATATGGAGCATTTTCGCTTCCTGTGCAATTTCTATGTCTGTCTTCATAGGTAACCCCTCCCTTTCATTTTCTTATATTATACCAAATTATATGGAAAAAGTAACCCTTTTCGTTATTAAGAATTTTTGAAATACTCATAATATTTGCTAATTAGTTGCATATTAATCTCTCAAAAGCTATAATAAGCTAAAACACTACCAAGGACTAAAAGAAAGGCTAACTATGAGATATCAAACAATTATTTTTGACCTAGATGGAACTTTACTCAATACATTGGTTGACTTAACTAACAGTGTAAACCATACACTCACTCACTATCAGGAACCTAACCGTTCCATCGATGAGATCCAAAGCTTTATCGGCAACGGTGTTCGTATCTTATTACAACGAAGCTTTCAAAAACCTCTAACCAAAGCCTTCCTAGAAGAGGCACTCACCGTTTTTCGAACCCATTATTCAATCCATATGAATGATCATACAAGAATGTATGAGGGACTAGAACCAGTGCTTTGTGCATTAAAAGAACAAAACAAACAGCTTGCAATTGTCTCAAATAAAATAGATCAAGCAGTCAAGGAATTGAATCAACAATATTTCTCTGCTTATATCCCACTCGCTATTGGTACTCCCTCGAATCACAAAAAGCCAGATCCGTATAGTGTCCTACAAGTCATACAACACTACCATTCTACCCCAAATAAGACAATTTATGTAGGTGATTCTGAGGTCGATATAACGACTGCACATAATGCAGGAATTAAGTGTATCGGAGTATCTTGGGGCTTTCGAGGACATGATTTTTTAAAGGAACACGGTGCAGACATCCTAGTAGACACCCCACAAGAACTATTAGAGGTGCTTACTATGCCTAATGAATGTAACGACCTATAATAGAGTAACTCTAATTCATGATTCGATTTGAGACCTTATCATATACCATATTTTGTGACTTAGCCACGGTGGGAACAAAAATATGGTATATGATAAGGTCTCATGTCGAATCATGAGAACAATGAAAAAGCTGTAGATTAGACCCCTAAATGAGCTTTAATCTACAGCTTGATTTATCTTTTGCACTCTAAGTTTGCATGCTTAACTTTTATAATTTGTAAACATATGTTGTTATTGGACTTCTTTATTATATCATAGCCAGTTCAAAATTCATTATGAAACTAATGGGAATCCAAATTACCAAGAAAGATTGCATTCCTACTTTCATTTTTCCCTCGATACAATGCCATATCAGCAGCATGTATGTAATCTGAATAGGTCTGCCCTTCTTTTGGTATTCCAACACAGATGCCCTGTGAAACTGTAACATAAGGATACCCTACCTCCACTGGTTGGCGGTACTGTTGTGCTACGACACTTTCCTGTATGTCTTTTGCAACCTCAAATATCTTTTCTTGGGTAATACGATGTCCAATTAGAAAGAATTCGTCTCCTCCAAAACGGGAACAAAATAGGTTTTGAGCATTCCTGCGAATACAATTTGCCACCATTTTAATGCAATTATCCCCTTCTAGATGTCCATGGTAATCATTATATTCTTTAAAGAAATCAATATCAAGAATTAAGACTCCAAAGGTTTCCCCTGCCAATAATGCCTTCTGAAATAGATCATCACAAACCTCATTCATACGATAACGATTTGGTAAGGTGGTCAGAGCATCTAACTCTTTTTGTAATTTTAGGCGAGTGACTTCCTTCTCAATTCGATGTTTTTCTTCTACTTCGTGATGCAGGCGTTGCTTTGTTTTTATATTCATCACTTTCGAATTATTTATTTTATTTTCTTGTACTTTTAATAGACGATAATACTCTATATACAGCTTTTCTAACTCATCCTCTTGCTTTACTTCACAATAGTAATAAGCCAAAGCCTTATAAAAACGAAGGAAAAGATAATCAGAATTTGCACTTCCCAAATCTGCCTCTATCATTGATAAAAGCTGCTTTGCGAGTTCAAGTTCATGACAATCAATCAGATATTCAAAAATATCTATGTATTGTATTAATATATCTGATTTGAATTGTATCGTATCATTACCTTTTAGAATCTGCTGTACATACGACTTAAACTGTTCCACTTCTCCAATCTGATATCCAATCTTAGCATTTGCAACATTAAAATATTGCTTGAGATAAGATACTTCCTTAATATTATCATATTTTTGAAGCTCCCAAAGACACTCAAATGCTTGGGTGTATTCTTTCCTTGAACAGCAGGTAAAACACCGCTGAATTAGGTAATTTACCTGATTGGTAATATAAACCAAATCAGAGCCTCTGAATTCATAATGCTTATCTAAAAAAGTATCCACATTGTCAAAACACTTCATAGCTATCTCGTAGTCCTCAAGAGAAACATACAACGATGCAATGTTGTTATAAACCGTTGCCAGCATCAGATAATCATCTGTCCCTTCAAGACAGGCCGTGGCTTTTAAAAAATAGTCCAATGCACGTACTTCATTGCTCTGTTTGGTTAGAATTACACCAAGTAAATTATAAAATTGTGCTTCCAAGGTTAGAAATTGATTCCCCTCACAGACCGTAATTCCCTCCATTATACATTCCATACTATCTTCGATTTGATTTTTATAATAGCAAGCCTGAGCCATATGATACAATGCTTGTACTCTTAAACTTATATTATTCTCTTCTTCCGCAAGTGATAATAAGGACAGAGAAGCTTCCCACCAACGAGTCGTATCTTTGTATTGCACTTCCTTGATTTCCTCTAACAATCGTTCGATTTCATTGCTACCAATACACGAGTTCGTGATGTGACTCACCCCTTCCTTACAACAGTTTATCCAATGAGATTGTATTTCTTGCTTGACTTTTTCCTTTATAGAGTGCGTTGTCTGCACTATGTATCAAATCCGACATTGTTTGACCAGCCTTTGGTACGACATTAACAATTCCTTGACTCACCGTAAGCCAATCATACGGTAATCCATCTACTTGATGAATACATCTCTTTTTTAGAGCTATCTGTAGATTTTTTGCAACCTCAAGTATCTGCTTCGTAGAAATATCATAAAAAACAATGAAAAACTCATCTCCACCAAATCTTGCAATAAAATATTCTCCTGCTGCTTCTCGCAATGCATCTGCTACCTGAATTAGACACTGATCACCATGCAGATGGCCAAATGTATCATTATATTGTTTGAAATAATCGATATCTAGCACATCGACGCCGATACTATGACCCTTTTCTAACGCCAACCGAAAATGCTTTTCACAATATTCATTCAAACAGTATCGATTCGCTAATTGAGTCAAAGGGTCTTTTTCTGCCTGTTCTTTGATGACATTCAGATTTTGCATGATTTTTTTCTTTAGTTGTGTGGTAGAATCAATCATTTTCTTATCCCGAAGATGATTCCGTTTCATCTCACGAAATTCTTTTTCTTGAATTTCCTCTATGGCTAAGAATTTAATAAAGTTCTTTGTAAAGCCTCTCTCTTCTTTTATTTGTAGCTCATATTGCAACAATGCATCGTAATACTTTCTCTGATATTCCTCTGCACGTATGGTAAAAGCAGTCTTCTTTAATAAGACGAGGTAACTAGCTGCCACATCCCAACAGCATGAATGAAGAAGACGATAAAATATATCAATCGCATCATCATAATTATCAATGATATCTTGTTTTCCCCTTGCTAATTCGAGAAACAAAGACGCATAGTTTATGCCTACCTCTAGATTCTTTAATCCAAAATACGTCTTAGCCTTGAGTGCATAGAAAGATTGCAAATGCTCCTCATGCTTAGCAATTTCTTGTTCTACTTCCTCTAGAATGGAGGCTGCTAGTTTATAGTTTTTAAGAGAGCAAAAGGTGAGTCCAATGTTAATCGTTAGTCCAAGGTATAAGCTTTGATCATTCTGAACTTGAATCTCAGCTTTGATTAACTGTTGATAACACTGTTTTTCCAAATAAAAGTGCTTTAAGGCTTCTTGATAAGCACCAAGCTTTGCATATAAGGTTGCTATGTTACAATACAGCATCCCCTGCCTTAAATAATCGTTCTTTTTTTGAGAAAGCTCCATCCCATCTAAAAAATAATCAAATGCTTTCTGTTCATTCCCTAGCTTTGTATAAATAATACCAAGTAATATGCAATAATCAATTCTTTGCTCCTCATCCGTTACATAGTTTAGTACCTCATAGCCTTTTTGTAAGAATTTGAGACTCTTTTTGTACTTAAACTCACGATAACACAACTCGGCAATGCAGTACAAAGCATAGGCCTGACCATCGTAGGACTGGCTGATTACACAAGCTTCTAATAGTTGAAAATACAAACTTTTCCGCTCATCCTCTGTCATATCTACTTCTTTGACTTTTCGCATCATCAGTTCAATCTCATGATCAGAACCCATTACTTCTCCTTTCCATGCAAAGCTTTCCTTTACATCGTACTTAACAACTGTGATTTTATATAAATCAAGTATTCCCTTACCAAGTTAATGTCGGTACATTCATATAACATTCTTGTACCAACCACATCTTCCATTTCATTAAAAATCAATTCACCATCATCAGATACTAGAAAATCGATACCAACCAAATCTACATCAAACCTAGTTAGAATAGTGAAAACAATTTCCTTCTCTTTTTCAGATAATTCATACTTGGTTACCAAACCACCAAGTGAATAATTGGCTTTAAACCCTGAGCTAGAAGTACGAAGAATCGCACATAGTATTTGTTTTCCCAGCACATAGACTCTTAAATCTTGATGTCTTAAACCAATCAAGGGCTGTATCACAAAGTCCGAGTTTGTCTTTTGTAAGCAATCCAAAACTAACTCCCTTCGTAGCCTTACCTGCTCTGGATCACTCAAAGAGACTGAGGGCAGTAAAAATACCTCCTGTCCTCCATGACCATCCACGGTTTTAATTACTAACTCTTGTGCTACCTTTCCTATGGTATGTTCCAAATCCTCACGTCTACATGGAGTAGTTGGAATCATTGCAATATTAAGCTTTGCAACCTCCATACAGGTTTTTGCTTTGTCATTGCATAATTCTGAGATTTGAGCTGAATTAAAGCATCGTATCTTGGCAGCTTCTAGTACCTTAGAGAGTTTAGGATCAATCGTTCGGATAATCGCAGCATCTGGTAACTGAGTTATTTGACCTCTATGATAGAAGTCATAGCCACCCATTTTACACACAACTGTTATATCCTCTGCAAGAATAAGCTCGACCATAAAACCTAGCTCAAGACCAATCGTCTGATACTCCTTGATATACCATTCATTCTTTTTCACATCTTTTTGTCGATAAATCAACCATAACCTCATTACTACCTCAATCTAAGTACCGAATTGTTCCTGATCTGCTCGAATAAACTCAATCATCTTCTTGGCAGTGTCAACCCCAGTACAATCATATATATTTTTAAAGTGTGCATTGGAGTTCACTTCACATACAAGTGGCTCCTCACAAGGTCCAAATAATAAATCGACCCCAGCAAACGTTAGGTTAAGAATTTCACAGCACTTTAATGCAAGCTTAATCTCATCCGATGAAGGTTGATACGGTTTCATATGTCCACCATTCGTGATATTAGCCCGAAAATCTCCATTCACTGAATAACGATACATCGAAGCAACCACTTCTTGACCCACTACCTGTAATCGCAGATCCTTACCAGCGCTGGAAGCTATAAATTCCTGAAACAACATCTTAGTTCCTGCCAATGCTTGAACGCGTTGCTTTAATTGCACTGAATTCCTAACGAGATACACCTGTGCTCCAAACGACCCAAAACATTCTTTGACTACCATAGGATACCCTATTTCCTCCTCCACCCTACTTAAAAAGTCAAGGTTCGTATATCCAATGTTTTTAAACGTCATCGGTGCAACAATTGTTTTTGGCATCATAATCCCGTTATGAGACAAAAGAAGATGTGTTCTAGCTTTATCATCACAATCGGCAATCGCCTGAGCACTATTATATACCTTAAATCCCAGTAATTCTAGATGACGAGCAAGTAAAACATCTTTATCCCAAAAAAGGATGAAATTAGGTCGTTCATACTCTAAAAAGCTTTGCTTTTCCTTCGAATTTAAGATAACAAGACACTCTGCATTGGTCATAACCTTCATAGTAACCTGTTGTTTGTTTGCTGCAGATAACAACCAATTCGTATGCTCAGAAAACTTGGTAGTATTTAAGAATTCATTTACAATCAATAAACCTCTCATATATTTTCCTTTCTCAAACACTAGCCATTCTCAAACACTAGCTAAGTAACTCATAACTATGATACTTCATAGACTATAATACTTTATAAAACTCGATGAAAGGTGCTGTGACCCAACATTGAGTAATACAGCACCTTTTCTCTGGTTCCCTTAGACATATTCATCTACGTATGCTTCGAATTCTTCTAGAGACATCAGAATTTTTCTAGGTTTCGTCCCTTCCTCTGGTCCAACTACACCAGCATCCGCTAACTGTTCCATAATACGAGCAGCACGGTTGAAGCCTATTTTATAAACTCTTTGTAACATACCAATGGATGCTTTGTCTTTATCGATAATGAATTTACCTGCTTCTACAAAATAATCATCGCGCTCAGAAGCACTTGTAGCACCTGCTCCAACATTATTTTGCACACTAGCAATCTTATTATTAATTTCTTCACTATAGGAATGCTCCGTATTCTTACTCTTTAAGAACTCAACAACCGAAACTACCTCTTTATCTGAGACAAAAGCTCCCTGCACACGAACTGGTTTTGGATAACCACTTGGGAAGAATAACATATCTCCTTTACCAAGTAGCTTTTCAGCACCAGAGCCATCAATAATAGTTCGAGAGTCAATGGCAGAAGATACTGAGAATGCAATACGAGAAGGTACATTTGCTTTAATTAAGCCAGTAATAACATTCACGGATGGTCTTTGCGTTGCAATAATCAGATGTAGACCAGCCGCACGTGCCATCTGAGCAAGACGACAAATTGCATCCTCTACTTCACCAGGCGCAACCATCATCAAATCTGCAAGCTCATCTACAATAATAACAATCTGTGGAAGCTTCTGATATGCTGGATCATTCAGATATTCTACTTCTTTTACTCGTTCATTGTAGCCCTTTAAGTCTCGAACTCCAAGCTCAGCAAACTTCTTATAACGATCCGTCATCTCCATAACTGCCCAATTCAAGGCAGCGCTAGCCTTCTTAGGATCTGTTACTACAGGAATTAATAGATGAGGGATCCCATTGTATACACTTAACTCTACTACCTTTGGATCCACCATAATCAGACGGACATCTGCTGGGTTAGCTTTATATAAGATACTCATAATCAACGTATTGATACATACCGATTTACCAGAACCCGTTGCTCCAGCGATCAATAAATGAGGCATTTTAGCAATGTCTGTCACAACAGCTTGTCCACCAATGTCCTTACCAACTGCAAATGCAATATCTGAGGAATGAGTCTTAAAGTCCTTGGTATCTAATAATTCACGAAGCATTACTGCACTGTTTTCTTTGTTTGGAACCTCAATACCTACCGCTGCTTTCCCAGGAATTGGAGCTTCAATACGAACATCCGCTGCTGCAAGGTTAAGCTTGATATCATCTGCTAGTCCTGTGATTTTACTCACCTTGACTCCTTGCTCAGGCTGTAGCTCGTATCTTGTTACTGCAGGACCACAAGAAACATTCGTTATGGTTACTCTTACTCCAAAGCTTTCTAATGTCTTTTGAAGCTTCGTCGCTGTTTCCTTTAGATCCTTATCTGTCATTCCTCTTTGATTTCCTTTCGGAAGAGCAAGCAAATCTAATGGTGGAAACTCATACTTTTTAACCTCATCTACCGTTTGATTGATCTGTAATGCTTCTTGTTCAGATGAAGCAGGCTTTGCTTTTACCGACTTTCCTTCTTGTGTCGTAGACGATAAAGAAATCGAACTAGAATCTGACTTTTTAGGCTGCTCGTGATTCGTTTCAAGGGTATCATTAAATATCACTTGGGATGCTTGATTTTCAAACTCCTTAGTCACATCCATTGCTTTTACCGAATCCATCAAAGGTTCTGCATTCCCGAATTTCTTTTGCAATTCTTGCTCATAGATGGTGTTGACGTCCTGACTTAGCTGGCTTGCTAGTCCATAATCAAACGCTTCCTCAGGAGCTTTAATCTCAGTCAATTCCACCGCTTCCTTGTGGCCTCTTGATATTGGTATTTCTTGAACTTCATCAAGTGTAATATCTTTATCCGTAATACTCTTCCCTTTACGTTTGAGTTCTTCTAAAAATCCAAGACTCTCTTCTTCCTCCATATCAAGATCATCAAACAAATCATCATCCTTGTCCTTGTTCTTCTTTAGAGGTTTTGCTAATGTAACCGTTCTTGCTTTCTTAGGAGTCTCCTCATATTCCATGTCCTCCATATCCAGCTGTTCATACTCCTGAGTGTACATCGCACGTTGTTCACGATAGCTTTGGATTCTCTCTTCTCCCATCTTACTAATCAAAGATAGGATTGCCTTTCCAGTGATAAAAATTACACAAAGTAACACAATTGCAATTAAGATAATAACCGCTGCGATGGTTCCAAATAAACGATTGAGGATCATAGTAAGCACTGCTCCAATCAAACCACCACCCGACTTACTCTCCATACATTCTATATAATATTGCCAGAAAGTCCAATCCTTTTCATATCCAGTAGCCATCTGTATCAAAGCTGTCAATGCAAATAACAATACAATACAACCTATAATTTTTCTCTTAGCTACTACATTACCTCTGTTGGACAAGCTAAATGCCACACCAAAGAATAAAGCAAATGGAAATATATATGTAAAATAGCCAATCATACCAAATAATAATTTATTAATTACAGTCCCAAACGGTCCGCACAAATTAAAATAACTTAAAATCAGCAATACAGAAACAACAAATGTAAGAATCAGCACAACTTCATCACGAATTGAGTCATTCGCTCTAGAAGCAGCTACTGTAGCCTTAGCAACTTGCTTTTTCTTTGTTGTCGTACGGTTTGTTTTTCTCACTGCTTTGGTCTGATTTGTCTGTCGTTTTCTACCGTCCGTTTTTGTTGAAGCCATCGAATTCCTCCCAATCCATTCCTTTGAAACAAAACAATAGATCGTACGAAACGAACGATCTATAGTCTGTTCTACCTAATTCTATTATAACTAGGATGACTTTATCTTGCAACTAAAAAGTATCCTAACACGAGGCAACCTAACACGATTCGATACCAACCAAATGCCACGAAGCTATTCTTCTTAATGTAATTCAATAAAAACTTAATGGCAAGAATGGAAACACCGAATGCCGTTACCATACCAACAACCAAAGCAATGATTTCATTGCTTGTAAAATCCAATCCAAACTTTAAAAGTTTGATGAAAGAAGCACCGAACATTACTGGTATTGCAAGATAAAAGGTAAACTCTGCTGCTGCTACTCGAGAAGCTCCGATTAACATTGCACCGATGATGGTTGCACCGGAACGTGAAGTGCCTGGAATTAAGGCTAATACTTGAAAAGCACCAATAAAGAATGCCATCTGAAACGTTATATCAGAGACATGATTCACCTTCGCAAGCTTTAAACCATTGCGCTTCTCAATCAAGATAAAGACAATACCATAAAGGATTAACATCGTTGCTATCACATATGGATTATGAAATTTGGCTTCAATGACATCATCAAATGGAATCCCAATCACCATTGCAGGTATTACTGCTACAAATATCTTAAACCACAAATTCCAGGTGTCTTTTTTACAAAAATACGGTTCCTTTTTGGAAAAAGGCCATAGCTTATTAAAATACAAAACTACGACTGCCATAATTGCACCAAGCTGTATTACTACATTGAACATCGACTTAAACGCATCGCTCATATTCAAGGATAGGAATTCATCTACAAGCAATATATGACCAGTACTGCTAATTGGCAGCCATTCGGTAATCCCCTCAACAATACCAAGGAAAATTACCTTGAAAATCTCTAGAATATCCATACTAATTGTCTCCCTATGTTTTTCAAACTTCTCCTAATTCTACCACAACAACCTTTGAAAAACAAGTTAGAACAAGTCACTGGATTTATTTCACGCTGCCATTTTTCTCATCAATCAGACAATGAAGCTTATGAATTGCATGATGAATTCCACCGACTTCATTAATTAGTCCTTCTTGCACACATTCCTCACCAACTAGAATTGTTCCTAGGTCCTTCGTAAGTACACCCGTTTTTAACATCATCTCTTCCATACGTTCTTTCTTCAGTCGTGAATGAGTGCTTACAAACGTAACAATACGGTCTTGAATCAATTTAAAGTAATCAAAGGTCTGAGGTGCTCCAATTACCATACCTGACAATCGCACTGGGTGAATGATCATAGTTCCACTTGGTACAATAAACGAATAGTTGGTTGCAACTGCCAAAGGAATTCCAATCGAGTGAGAATCTCCAATGATTAAAGAAACTGTTGGAATGCTCAAGGATGCTACCATCTCTGCAAGTGCAAGCCCACAGCTCACATCACCACCAACGGTATTAATTAATAACAATAACCCATCCGTCTCACGATCATCTTCAATCGCAGCTAATTGAGGCAATACATGCTCATACTTTGTTGTTTTCGTATTCTGTGATAGACATTCATGTCCTTCGATTTCTCCAATAACGGATAACAGATGAATCTTATGATTCTTTCCATTTTCATCTAACGTGGCTTGTCCGTACTCTGAGATTTTATCATCCGTAGCCTTTTCTTTGTCGATATCTTCGTGCTTCTTTCCTTTGTCTGGTGCTGCTTTTGAAGCATCTCGTTTATGATCTTTATCTTTGCCACTATTGGTAGCATTCTCTAAATCCTGCATATTCTCCTTAGTAACGTCCATTGGTTCATCATAAAGAATAAAATTCACATCCTGGCCCATAAAAATACCTCACACTATTTTTCAATTTCATTATAGTGTGAGGTATTTGAATTCATTTTATTCGATAATAATATATTCCTTACTAATACCAAGTTCTACGTTATGCTAATAATTCACGGCAGAATTCAGTTTGAAAAACCTTCTTTATGGTCGAAAAACGTACACCATTCTCTGCACCAACCACACACATACTTGGAATACTGTCTGTAAAAGTCCTTCTCGCAAATTCCATAATATCATCGACACTGGTTTCATCAATTTCTTTGACGATTTCATCCAACGTCTTCACATATCCACGCAATAAGATTCCCTTTGCATTCGCATTCATTCTAGCTTTGGCACTTTCACTTGACATAATATACTCGGTCTTTACTTGACATTTGTGAGTCATTAATTCTGTTTCAGTAATTCCTTTTGACAATAAATCATAAATTACCTTTTTTGTTTCCTTCAAAACGGTCAAGGCCTGAGCTGGATTCACCGTAATATCAATATGAAATAACCCTGTCTCTTCAAAAGAACTACCGTAACAATAGATGGAATAGACCAAAGAAAGTTCTTCTCTGATCTTTTGAAATAGCCTTGAATTATTACTTCCTCCAAACAAAGAATTAAAGATGGAAAAAGAAATCGAATCTTCTGAACGTAAAGAAATCGAAGAATAAGCAATGTTCATATGTAATTGCTCATTTTCCTTATGTCTTGTACAAAAACATGGAGTATAAACAGGGTGTAACTTAGTGCTGTATTTCTTTTCATAGGGTGACAACGTCAGCTTCTTATCACGAAAGGCTTGTTTTGCAGCAATTGCTCCACGGTTAACACCTGGCACCTCACGAAAATAACGTTCCAAATCATCTAATAATGCAGTCTCATCAAAGTTACCTGAGATTGAGATTAACATATTCTCAGCTCGATAAAAAAGCTTCATAAAATCAAGTAATTGCTGCCTTGTAAAGGAACGCACGTTTGACTTCGTACCAGAAATGATAAATCCAAGCGCCTGATCCTTGAACACCTTTTGTTGTAAGAGTTCATGCACCAAATCGTCAGCAGAATCCTCATACATATCAATCTCTTCATAGATCACTCGCTTTTCCTTCGCGATGTCTTTTGGAGCAAAGTTTGAGTGAAGTATCATATCTGCAATTAACTCTACTAAAACACTAAGGTTCTCTGTTGTTGTCGTACCATAGTAACAGGTAACCTCTTTTCCGGTGAAAGCGTTGACGTCATCTCCGATTCCTGCAATGATATCAGCAAGCTCTCGTGCACTCTTATTAGTGGTTCCCTTAAATAGCATATGCTCAATCATATGCGAGATTCCATTGTTTTCCTTTGTCTCTTTGGCAGATCCAACTTTAATCCATACACCAAAGGAAGCCGTCCTTAAGTAGGATAGCTTCTCCATAACAACTTTTATTCCATTACTTAACGTATATTGATTCATTCTTATATTAATGGCGATCATGCCACTCCCTTTTCCTATCATTTTGTATCTCTACTAACACCTAGTGTAGCAAATCTTTTGTGGAATATCAACTAACTTTGATTGGTATCCAATCGTAATGTCATAATTTTATCTCCAGGAGATACATAATTAAAATGTTTTACAAGCAAAAGTTGGCTTTCACGATAACTTGTAATTTCAACAAAAACTTGCGTAGACTTATGATTTCTTTTAATGATTCCTGTTTGAAAGCGACAAATCATTTCTCCATAAGCAACTGACTTACCAGCATCCACTTTCAGCGTAAAACAATCCGTAAGATATTCCCCACTCTCCTTATTCTTACAATGCAGAGTTAATTTAACCCCTGTTTGGGATTCCACATGAATGATCGCATCGTTATCCTTATCCCAAGTGATTACTCCATTGATTGGAGCACATAATTTATCATCATTCGGAGTCAACAAAAAACCTGGTTTCTCATACCCTTCCATCGTTGCCTCCTCCTTACTTGCAAAGATAGCAGCCACATCCGCATTACAAGGGCTGTATATCTTAAGCATCTTGTTGCTTTTATCCTGTTCCATTTTTTGCTTTACAAACGATTCCTCTTGAGCCTTTTGTTCCTTCCATTGCTGTTGCTCCTGCACTCGGTCTGGATGATATCTCCTGTGGGATACTCTTGCACCATCCAATCTCTCGTTATTAGAATACTGGAAAGCTTCTTTTTGGCTATCCTTTGTTGGCTGATTCGACTTTTTGGAAGTATTATCTATCTCATTTCTTTTTCGATACCATAAGAATAGTATCGTACAAATCACTAATAGAAGCAATGAGATGATTCCCACCCATAACGTAATCTTTTCTGTTGTTGTCATAGCATTCACTCCTTTCACATAATCTGTCTATCTTCTATTATGTGAAGTATACCAAGCTTTTATAAAATTTAATCGTATGTGAGTTTGCTAAGAAACAAAAGTCCTCGCATTAACCCATACAAATAGGTGGCCTATGTAATATATGCATAGACCACCTATAATAATAAATATAACCAATGGATTATTTGTATTCAAAAATCGGAAGCTTTGGAGTTACTCTTATCTCCCATCGATCCTTTGTAGTAATTAGACATCGATTCTGATCTTTTTCTAGCAGCTCTAACATCTCGTTGTTCTCAGCGTTATTTCCTTGTGGGTTTTCTTTGATTAAACTCATTTCTTTCTTTAAAAGTTCTTCTTTCATTAAAAGCTTTTCTTTCATTGCGAGTTTCTCGTTCATTAAGAACTTCTCTTTCTCAACCTTGTTCTTTGCTTCTTTTATCCTGCTTACATAGTCATGAATCGATTCTAACGGTTTGGAAAAAGCCATTCCAAAGCATCGACTTGATACATCCTTGGCATGGTGCATATCAGAACCAGCTGTCATTATGATATGATTCTTTCTGCAGTACTCATAAGCATTGGCATCCATAAAATCTAAATTACCACTGTTAGCAACCTCCATCGCATGGACACAAGTTGGATGTAGATGAATCTTACTCAGATAATCACGCTCTCGAAAAGGATGTGCTTGTACCACCAAACCGCCTGCTTCCTGTACTTTTTGAAATTGCTCCTCTTGAGTCCAGGTTTTCACCTCTTCATGTTCATATAACCATTCCTTACTCAACCCATAAATCAGATACTCATCTCCATCAAAGTTCTCTTCCCAGCCAAAAAACACCTGAAACCCGCGTTTATCGCCTTCTCTTTTGGCGTCCTCATACCCTAAAGCAAATCGATCTACCCAATCCCTCCAAGAAAGATTTCTAGGAATACCAGAATTTCCATGATAAAAATGATCCGTAACAATAATACCTGTGTAACCAGCCTTTTGATAAAGTTCAATGTAATCCTGTGCCAAACAAGACGAACAAGCACTAGATTGCTTTGTATGTAAATGTGTTTCATAACGGTATGGATATTCCATCAACGTCTCCTTTCTTTGGCTTACTACATATCCAAACAAGTGTAAGTAAAAAGACTGGCGTATCCTTATGACTAATCTCATCATAGAGCTAATTTGATTCCATCCATAGGTTTCACAATTAAATCTATATTGAGGTATAATGTCAAGGATACACCAGCCCTAATTTATTTATTTATTTATTATTCTCAGCACAGTCCTTAATACTGAAGGAAATTCTACCCATCTTATCCTTACCAAGGCAAACTACTTTCACAACATCACCAAGAGTAAGAACATCCTCTACATGATTGATGCGTTCCTTGCTAATCTTAGAGATATGAACCATTCCCTCTTTACCAGGTGCAAACTCTAAGAATGCACCAAATTCCTTGATACTGATGACTTTACCTTCAAAGATCTGACCTTCTTCGAATTCTGTTGTAATCGTTTGGATCATCTTGATTGCCTTATTCATCATATCTGGATCAGTTCCACAAACGGAAACTGCACCATCATCTGTGATATCAATTTTAACACCCGTCTGCTCGATGATTGCGTTGATGGTTTTACCTCTTTGTCCAACAACATCGCCAATCTTAGTAGGATCAATCTGAATCTGTACGATCTTAGGAGCGTACTTACCAACTTCTTCTCTAGGTATTGCAATTGCAGGAGTTAAGATATCATTGATAATGTATTCTCTTGCTATCTTTGTCTTCTTAATTGCTTCCTCTACGATAGCTCTTGTTAAACCATGGATCTTAATATCCATCTGAATCGCTGTAATTCCATCATGAGTACCAGCTACCTTAAAGTCCATATCACCAAAGAAGTCTTCCAGACCTTGAATATCAGTTAATACAAGATAATCATCATCGGTGTCCCCAGTAACAAGACCACAAGAAATACCTGCAACCTGTTTCTTAATCGGAACACCTGCTGCCATCAAGGATAACGTGGATGCACAAACACTCGCCTGAGAAGTAGAACCATTGGATTCCATCGTTTCAGAAACTGTACGAATTGCATATGGGAATTCTGCTTCACTTGGAAGTACAGGAATTAATGCACGTTCTGCTAATGCACCATGGCCAATTTCACGACGTCCTGGTCCTCTGGATGGTTTTGTTTCACCAACCGAGTAGGATGGGAAGTTATAATGATGCATATATCTCTTAGAGGTTTCTGCTTCATCAAGACCATCAATTCTTTGAGCATCAGATAAAGGAGCCAAGGTTGTTACTGTTAAGATCTGAGTTTGTCCACGTGTAAACATACCGGAACCATGAACTCTTGGAAGTAAGTCAATTTCTGCTGATAATTTACGAATCTCATCGATCTTTCTACCATCAGGACGCTTACGATCTTTTAAGATCATCTTACGTACGGTCTTCTTCTGATATTTATAAACAGCTTCATCAATCAATGGTAACCAGTCTTCATGCTCGTTAGCAAATGCCTCTGCAATCTTATCCTTAATCACACGAATGTTTTCTTCTCTTACCTGCTTAACATCTGTAAATACTGCAACCTCCATCTCTTCCGGAGTTACAATTGCTTTCATTGCGTCAAACATCTCTGCTGGAATTTCACAGCTAACATAACTGTGTTTTTCTTTTCCACATTCTGCAACAATTGTATCGATGAACTCAATTACTTGCTGATTTACTTCATGAGCTGCATAGATTGCTTCTATCATCTTATCTTCAGGAACTTCGTTCGCACCTGCTTCGATCATGATAACCTTATCTCTAGTAGAAGCTACGGTTAATGCAAGATCAGATACTGCCTTTTGAGCAGCATTTGGATTGAATACAAATTCACCATTCACAAGACCTACCTGTGTTGTAGCACATGGTCCATCAAATGGAATATCAGAGATTGCAACAGCAATTGCAGAACCTAGCATTGCTGTCAACTCTGGACTACAATCTGGATCTACTGACATAACGAGGTTATTCAAAGTAACATCATTACGATAGTCCTTTGGGAATAGAGGACGCATTGGACGGTCGATAACACGGGAAGTTAAGATAGCATTCTCGCTTGCCTTACCTTCTCTCTTGTTAAAACCTCCTGGAATCTTTCCTACTGCATACAATTTTTCTTCATACTCAACACTTAATGGGAAGAAATCAATTCCCTCTCTTGGCTTATCAGAAGCCGTTGCTGTACATAATACAACCGTATCACCATAATGCATAAATGCAGCACCATTCGCTTGCGCTGCGACTCTACCAACATCCACTGTAAGTGTTCTGCCAGCGAGTTCCATTGTAAAACTCTTAAACATATTTAGTCTCCTTTGTTTTTTTTGTGGAGAACCCGAAACAACTGAAAACGTCATTATGAACTAATGATGATTTCAGAAGTCTCGGTATTTTCCTCTCCACATACTAAATGGGGTTTTCCCTTATTTTTTCTAGATGAGTTGATAAATGCCTCACTTGTCAAGAATTATAACACTAGATAAAAAAAATTGCTACAACATTTTTCCCCTCAAGTGAAGTTTTATACTGATAATTGATGAAAAATGAACATTCAACGAAAAATTGTATACAATTTTTATCCTTGGCTCCATACTCATACTTCTTCAACTACTAGTTTTACCAAGAAAAATAGAATTCAACCTTCCATAATCGGTTTAACTCCTCATCTTCTATCACTCCTTTTATATACTCACCTTTTAATTGTCCATATCCCTTTGGTACATGCAACCAATACTGTGTATTCTCACCGATGCTATTCGCATATTGCTGCACACAGCCATACATGGAATTCAGTTCCTCCTTCGTCTCATTCCCATAAATCAATCTTGTCAGATAACACTGAGCTGCCATCTCAAAACTTGGCCATCGTGATAACCCAAAAGAAAGAGTTGAATCGTACGAATCAAGTTCTAATGTAGTTTTTCTTGACAGTTCATAAGCTGTTTTTAAGCCTCCAAGAAAGACCATTTCCTTTGTATCCTCTAACCCCTCCTCATTCCAATCCTTTCTTGAATACCTTAATAACCTCGAATACGTCTGAAATTGCTCTTGTAATGAGGAATATCTTTCCTCCATTCTTAACTGAATTCGTTTCTTTGGTGCTTCTATGTAGTGTTTGGCTTCCTCCACCAAGGAAGATGCTAAACTTTCTTTCCATCGGTTATGAGCGTTGATTTGATCACAGCAATTTAGGTAGGATAGCATCGTTGCTTGTAAATGATGTAATAGTGCCCGTTCATGATAATACAGGGTGCTAGTAACAAGCTCTACAAACTTTCCTTCTTCTAACTTTCCAAGGTGTCCTCGTACCGATGCCAATGCACAATTTGTCCTTTGATCCTGACCGATTACGTAATATTCCATTTGACCAATTTTTCTTCTCGTTGCATATTCAAAGGAGGTACAACGAAGCAAAGGAGAATCCACTCCAAGAAAGGTAACCATTTGAGCATTGACTTGTCTCACCATTGGAACCTGTTGTAAAAACTCAGTCTTTAATCCATACTGTCTGGCCAACTCCATACCCCGTTGCATAAAAAACATATTAAAGCAGTACCGAGCAGCAAAGTAATCCAGAGCTACACAGTCTAGCGATGCCATTAATAAGCCTTCCAATACGGTAATACCACCATTTTGACGACGTTCATTGATATTCATGATATGAATGGCATCACAGATATGTACAACCATCATATCTTGTTTTAAAAGATCTTGTATCAAATCTTTTGTTCCAAGATTACCCTGTGTATTACATACTTCTTCCTCTTGACTTAATTTCAGCTGTGCGATATTAACCAGAACACTACCAGGATATTTCGATTTTAAGCTTTCACTATCACAAATGTGTAAACGGTTTTCCAACCCATTTGGTGCAGGAGTAGCCTGGTAATTACCAACGAAAAATCCTTGCATCGGATCGTCACGATGCTTTGCTGGGTGGCGCTCCTGAAGATAATTACGAACAAAGTAGAATCCAAAGCCACCATAGAAGTCTCCAACTCTTCCCTCCATAAGACCTGGTGCCGTTATTTCCTTCCTCAATACTCTTGATAGGTCGGTAGCGAGCTGTTTTGTTGTTGCATCCATTCCTACCACGATCATCTTGTAATAAGAGATATTGAGTCGATCATGAAACCATCGCATCACAGCTGCTAATAATGGCCATTTGGTGCAACAATCATAATCCTCTCCTTCTCTATGAGTCAACGGATCAATTGAGATTGGTTGCCTACAATCTGGTTGTAATAACAACCACTTGCCCTGCTGTATCCTAGCTTGTGCTTCATTGCCAAAGGAAGTTTCTTGATTTAGCTTTGTAAGGATGATATCTACTTGTTCGTATAAGAAATCAATCTTTTCAACAATCTCATACCAGTTTTGAATCCTTTTCTCATCGATTAGGTGCTGTAATAGAGTTGGAAGGTTGCCATATGCTCTCTGTGAATCGAGTCTTGCGACTGCAATTGGTGCCCCTAATCGATCATAATTCATAAATCCTTCCATACCAAGCCCTCTCTTTTATGCTACGTATCCTTAATCTACTATATGTTCCAACACAGGAAGTCATACCTTCCCCAAGAGGTTATTTCCCAACCCAAAAAAACCTCAGGAAGCACTGTTTCTCCCCTTGATGGGAATCAGTGAATCGTGAGGTATACTGTACAACATAGAACAATACTTTCTTAAGCTATATCATGTTAATGCATAAAACACTCTCGTGCTTCTCCTGCCATATAGAGAGAACCTAAGATGCAGATCACATCGCTTGGTGTTGCACTTTGAAGTGCTGACATCAAACCGTCCGCTATACTTTCCTTGGCTGTAGCAATCCCATTCTCTGATTGAATTACCGTAGCCAAGGTATTGGCATCCAAAGCTCGTTCATTGTTAGGCTTAACGGTAATAAACGTTTTGCTGATTGGAACTAATTTTTGTATCATACTTTTATATTCTTTGTCTGCCATAATTCCAATGACAAAGATAATCTTCTTGTCTGGAACATAATTTTGAAATACTTTTCTTAATTCATCGATACACTGTTCGTTATGAGCACCATCAAGGATGACTAACGGTCTTTTGGCAAGTATTTCAAAGCGTGCTGGCCAGCTTACTTGAAATAAACCACGTTTCACCGCTTCCTCTGGAATATGATATCCAAACGATCTTAACACCTGAACGGTTTCTAATACAACTGCTGCATTCTTCCTTTGATGTTCTCCAATCAAAGGAAGGGAAACCTCAACATGATCTTTGTAGCTAAACTTTTGCATTGTTAGATGTTCTTCATGTGCACGAATCTGATCAAATTGAGCATATGTTATCATAGCATCCATTTCTCTACAACGATTGTCTAGTACTTCTTTTACTTCCTCACACTGTTCATAACTTACAACACGGCCATGTTCTTTGATAATTCCTGCCTTCACCTTTGCAATTTTAGCTATGCTATCTCCAAGGTAAGACATATGATCCATCCCAATGTTAGTTATAACTGCAACTAACGGAACAGGGATTACATTGGTCGCATCAAGTTCTCCACCAAGGCCCGTTTCCAATACCACAATCTCACATTTCTGGCTAGCATAGTATTCGAATGCCGCTGCTGTCAGGATTTCAAATTCGGTAGGATGCTCGTTTTGGTCCATCAGATGAATTGTCTCTTTGATACGCTTCATCACCTTTGCAAATGCCTCGTTGCTAATGACCTCACCATTCAAGCGAATTTGTTCATTTACCTTCGTAAGATAAGGCGAGGTATAAAGTCCCGTCTTATAACCAGAAGTAGAAAGAATGGATGATAACATCATAGCAGTAGAACCCTTTCCGTTAGTTCCTGCAAGATGTATGAATTTAAGGTTCTTCTCTGGGTTTCCCAAAAGCTCTAATAACTGTTGCAATCTCCCCAAGCCAAGCTTACTTCCAAGGCTTTTTGTCTCCTTTAAAAACTTTAATGCTTCCTGATAATTCATATTATCCTCCGATGTGATTTACCCTATGGAATTGGCTTCATAAGCCACTTTTATTCTAAAAAAAACAGGATACGACAACTTTGAATCGTATCCTGTTAGAATGTTCTCTTGTATCATTACTCATGCGCCCTCGCATGTCTTAATCTTGGCATAAGTTCTTTACTAATAAGCTGAACAACTACAATTGTTACGATTGACATCGCTACAACCTGAACGGATCTTGCTGATAGTTGAGCGAAAAAACTAGTACCACTTATGATTGACAACCAATAAGAATTCAATAATAAACTACCAAACACTTGATTGATCATCGTTGCTGCTATTATGCGACCTAATGACTGTTTTTTATATAAGAAAAATCCAAATACAAAACCTGTCAGCATGGATGTCAATGTGAATCCTGGAAAATATGCTCCGATTGGAA
This sequence comes from Bacillota bacterium, assembly GCA_023415655.1. GTDB lineage: Bacteria > Bacillota > Clostridia > Lachnospirales > Lachnospiraceae > Lachnoclostridium. The sequence goes on from JAEZKD010000037.1 coordinate 23,068, forward strand.
ATAAAATAGCTCCTAGGAAATCACTAATTCCGCTTACAGCTGCACTTGCGATTGGTCCAAACAAAATACCTGCAATCACAACAGGGATGAATGCAAATGAGAATTTAATGTTCCACTGCGCAATCGATAAAAAACGACTTAAAATAATTTCAATTGCAATTAGCAAAGCAAGTGTCACTAACATAGGGAATAATTTCCTATTCTGTTTCCTATTCTGAGTTGACATAGAATCTCCTCCTTTCTTGGCTCCCGATATAACCTTGGAGTTCAAATTTGTCGCGCATGATATCTAATCATATGCTACAACAAAAAGGATGTTCTTTTTCTGTAGCAGCGGGATGCGAATTTTGTACCGCAAGAAACCTTTTCGTCCACTCGGCAACTCCCCGTCCGTGTGACACTTAACGCACAAAACCCTACTCTGCAACAATATTCTGCTATTCGACTTTTCCTACTTTAGCATATGTCTCATCGAAAGTCAATAGCTATAGATGGATACAAAAAGAGCTGTCGCATACGATGCAACAGCCCCTGAAATTCCAAGGAATTACTTTCTTAAGCCTAATTTAGCAATAAGGGTACGGTATCCTTCAAGATCAGTTTTCTTTAAGTATTCAAGTAAACCTTTTCTCTGACCTACCATCATAAGAAGACCTCTTCTTGAGTGATGATCCTTATTGTTGTCCTGTAAATGCTTTGTTAACTCAGTAATTCTTTCTGTTAATAAAGCGATCTGAACTTCTGGTGAACCAGTATCGTTTGCAGTTCTACCGTAAGCTGCAATAATTTCCTGTTTTTTCTCTTTGCTAATCATGGATTAGTCCTCCTAAATATTTTTTATAATCACCAAGCACCAAGAATAAGGTCGGAGTGTCCATATACTGAGCGCCGGCTATTACACAAGTTAGATAATATCACATTTCGTTGTTATTTGTAAAGGCTTAATTATTATATCTTTTGGTACCTTGTTAACAAATCATACAATTTTTGAGTCCCTTGTTCCAGTTTCTCCTCTGTCAAATTCGCAAATCCAAGTAAAATAGTTGGTTCCTTGGTACGTTCCCCCGAAAGGAAATGGCGATTCAGACCATACAATTGTATTCCCTCTTTGTAAGCAGCTTGAATGAGCTCTTCTTCTGTCCAGGTGATATGAAACTCCACCACCAGGTGTAGCCCTGCATACTCCCCTGTGATTGTGATAGAAGCTCCAAACACCTTTAATGCTCGTAATAACGCATCGTGCTTTGCTTTATAGCATGTTCTCATCTTATTGAGATGTCGTTCAAAAAAACCACCATTGATAAATTTACACATCATCGCCTGATCAATTCGTGATACCGTACAAGCATAATATGAGAAGGATTGTTGATAACGCTCCATCAGCTGTTTCGGAAGTACCATATAGCCCATACGAATGGCTGGTGCGATTGCTCTTGAGAAGGTTCCAATATAGATTACTCTACCATGAAGATCTAATCCCTGCAAGGAAGGTATAGGCTTCCCTTTGTAACGAAATTCGGAATCGTGATCATCTTCAATGATATAACGATTTCCCTTTTCCATCGCCCACGCTAATAATTGCATTCGTCGACTAATCGGCATAATCACTCCAAGAGGATATTGATGAGTCGGTGTAAGGTAACAGAGGTTTGCACTGTCTTTTGCCAATCTCTCTAAGTCCATGCCATCCTTCTTCACTGGAATTTTACTCACTTCAAAGCCAAGTCCAGAAAATATCTCATAAGCCCTTTTATAAGAAGGATTCTCCATTGCAATCTGACGCTCTGGTTGTAAAATCTGTGCAAGTAACTGAAGCAGATAATCAGTTCCAGCACCTATGATGATCTGCGATGCCTCAACATTCACTCTTCGGGAAGAATGCAGATAATTCCCAATCGCCTCACGTAGGCTTAAGTCTCCTTGGCTTTCTCCAAGCAAAAACAACTGTTGATTCATATCATTCATACATTGGTTATACAGTCTTCTTAAGGTCGCAAATGGAAACTGAGTCATATCAATAGAAAAGGGTGAAAAATCAAAGGCAGGCTTTTCTTGATGCTTAACCACCTTCTGATAACTCATCATCTTTTTTTTAGGTAGCTCTACCAGATCCCCCACCTGCGAGACATAGTACCCACTCTTTGGTTTCGAGTGTATGTATCCTTCTGAGATCAACTGACTATAGGCAAGCTCCACCGTACTTCTGCTGATTTGCAGATTACTACTTAAACTCCTGGAAGAGGGTAGTTTCGTATTTACGGTGAGCTTACCTATTCTAATTTCATTTTTTACGTACTGATAGATCTGCTCGTACAATGGAACAGACGCCCCGGGATCTAAGGGGATAATTAGCATACCAACAACTCCTTAAGGTAACAACTTAAGTTCAAAGTATTTTTTGGCAAATTCAATATCCTTTTGCATGTGTTTCTGTAATTCCTCAATGGAATCGAATTTTTCCTCACCACGCTCATAAGTATACAGTTCTACCTCAATTTCTTGACCATACAATTCTCCATGATAGTCAAGCATGTAGGATTCTACTACGATTTGTTCACCCTCATCTACGGTAGGATTGGTTCCTATGTTCGTAACAGCCTTATATGCTTTGTCACCAACACGAACAACTGAGGCATAGACTCCCTTTGGTGGTAACAGCTTAAGTTCTGGTGGGATGAGATTGACGGTAGGAACGCCAATGGTACGGCCAAGTTTTCTTCCGTGCACCACCTCTCCCATAATGGTATAAGGGTGGCCAAGCATCTCATTCACATACTCAATATGTCCTTGTTTTAGCTCATCGCGAATCCTTGTACTACTAATTGCCTCACCATCTAACATAAGTTTGTCACATACAATCAATTCATATCCATAAATCGAGGCATACTCCTTTAGCATCGTAATGTCACCACGACGCTTCGATCCAAAGCGATAATCATTACCAACCACGATGACTTTAGCATCCAATTGCGCAATTAGCACTTTTTCAATAAATTCTTCCGGCTCCATACTAGCAGATTCCCTCGTAAAAGGATAGGAAATGAGCACCTTAGGCCCATGTGCCAATAACAAAGCCTTCTTCTCCTCCTCGGTATAGATCAGCTTAATTTCACGATCCGAAAAAAGATTCCCTGGGTGATAATCAAAGGTAAACATAACAGAGGTATAACCAAGTGCCTCATACTTTGATAAATAGGAAAGTAAAAGTTGATGTCCTCGATGGAGGCCATCAAACTTTCCTAAAGTTACACAGGTATTATGAAATCGAAATTCGGATTTACCATAAATGTATTCCATTACTTTTTCTCAACTTTCTATTGCAAAAACATTTTGACTGGTTTAAAACATTGTTCTTTTTCTCTATACTTATAGAGACCAGTAAATGTATTCTTACAATCATAGACGCGTATTTCCATATTACGCACCAAATCTACATTTTGTTCGAATTTCAATTGACCTAATAAAAGCAAGTTACCATTATATAGATATTTTTCTGCTTCCGCAGTAACGACTGCTTTTGGCAGATTTAGAAACATCGAGTCTACGCAGCGTAGAAACATATTACTTTGATTTTGTTCCATCAACTTACTAATCTGTTCTAATCTAAGACTCTCAGAAAGTTCAAATACACTTACTTTCGTACGTAGTAGACTTTTCATACAGCCACCACAGGAGAGCGCTTCTCCAATGTCCTTACATAAGGTTCGAATGTAGGTCCCCTTGGAGCAGCTTACTGACATCTTAACTGCCTGAACATACTCAGGAGCATCTTCCTGCATCTCATATTCCAGGATATCAATGGCATGTATGGTAACTGTTCTTGCCTTGCGCTCTACTACCTTACCTTGGCGAGCAAGATCATACAAGCGTTGTCCATTCACCTTAATGGCTGAATACATCGGTGGAACTTGATCATACGTACCGATAAAAGAACGAATGCATCGTTTTACTTCTTCCTTTGTCACTGTAACTGGTGAAGTTGTCAGAATCGTGCCAGTCATGTCCTCTGTATCTGTTGTAACACCAAGATAGAGTACTGCTTCATATACCTTATCCTTATCCGTGAGTAAATCACAAAGCTTAGTAGCATTTCCAACACAAACTGGTAAAACTCCTTCCGCATCTGGATCGAGCGTTCCAGTATGACCTATTTTCCTCGTTTTTAATATGCCACGAAGCTTTGCACAAACATCAAAGGAAGTAAAGCCCTTTTCTTTATAAACATTTATTATTCCATTCATCTACAAGTTTACCTAACTTTTAAGTCAATCTTATTCGTTGTTATTTTTATTTAATTGATGCTCAATTCCAATCGTTAAATTATTGATGACATCATGAAAGGATCCCTTCATGCTACAGCCAGCAGCCTTAACATGACCTCCCCCTCCAAAGAACACTGCAATCTTACTAACATCAACAATTCCATTGGAGCGCATACTTACTTTATATTCTTGAACTCCCTCTTCTCGCACAAAAATAGCCACTTCTACGCCCTTTGTCACTCGAAGCTGGTCAATGACTCCATCCAAATCCGAAGGTACTACGCCATAAAAAAGCTGCTCTTTTTTACTAATACTTCCGATGATCACTTTGCCATCCATCACAAGAAAGCTTTCCATCAAGCAACGTCCAAGAATCTGATTCTGAAGATAAGTCTTCTGATAAAAGGTTTCGTCAATAATCTTAGAAGGTTGTGCTCCTAAACTAATTAATTTGCCAGCGATGCACATTGTCTTCTCGGAGGTATTCGAGTGCTTAAAAACACCCGTATCATGCACGATTCCTAGATACCATGCAGTTGCTGTGGATGCTGGAATTTGGTCTACCTCACTTAAGCCAAATAAAACCTCGCAAGTTGAACTTGCTTCAGGTATGATAATGGTCTTATGGGCAAAGCCTGTATTGCTAATATGATGATCAATATTGATTACCATCGTTGCTTCTTTGGCATACTTTTGTGCTTCTCCAAGACGATCTAGGCTGCCACAATCTAGTGCAAAGAAAACATCATAAGGTTTCGCATCCGGATAATCACTCTTAACTTGCTTTACTCCTTCTAAGAATTGAAAGGAATCTGGTATTGATTCAAGATAGAGATCAATTACTTTACTGCCGTCTTGATTATAATTTGCAACTAGATATTCGTAAAGACCTACACAGGAGCCCACGCAATCCCCATCTGGTCGTACGTGGCCTGTGATTCCTATGCGCTGTGCCTTTTGTAATAATGTTTCAAAATCCTTCAATCAACCACCCCTTCATCTAACGTTCCTTTAATTAATATCTTTATTCACCTCATCAATGAGACGGCTCATATTAACACCGTATTCGATTGACTGATCAACCACGAAGTGTAATTCTGGAGTATTACGTAAGTTGATACTACGAGCAAGTGCGCTACGTAAAAATGGTGCCGCGGATTTTAATCCACGAAGTGTATCCATCTGAGATTGCTCATCCCCTAATACGCTAATATAAACCTTAGCAGTTTTAAGATCCGGAGCAACTTCTACATTCACAATACTTGTCATAGGGTTGATTCTAGGGTCTTTTAGTTCCCTAGAAATCAACATGCTTAACTCTTTTTGCACTTCTTGATTAATTCTGGTGTTCTTAATACTGTTCTTTCTCATATTACACCTAAACCTTCCTTACGATTGGCATTGTTCTATCGAGGAACCTCAACCATCATGTAGAACTCAATCTGGTCAAATTCCTGAACATCATTGAATTTCTCGAATACAATACCACATTCATAACCCTTCGCAACTTCTTTCACATCATCCTTCACACGTTTTAAGGAAGCCAAAGGTCCATCGAAAATCTGTGTTCCTTCACGAGTGATACGTGCAGAACAACCACGTACTGCTTTACCATCGAGAATATAAGAACCTGCAATCGTACCGATACCAGATGCCTTAAAGGTAGCACGAATTTCTCCATGTCCAATTACCTTTTCTTCAAAGGTTGGATCTAACATACCCTTCATCGCTGCTTCTACGTCTTCAATTGCGTTATAGATGACACGGTATAATCTCATATCAACCTTTTCACGCTCTGCAGTCTCTCTTGCCATATTATCAGGACGAACATTAAATCCGATGATAATCGCATTCGAAGTACTTGCAAGAGTTACGTCAGATTCATTGATTGCACCAACACCACCGTGGATGACACGAACTGCAACTTCATCATTGCTTAACTTCACAAGACTCTGTTTTACTGCTTCCACAGAACCCTGAACATCTGCTTTGATAATGATATTAAGTTCTTTAATCTCACCAGCTTTGATCTGAGAGAATAAGCCATCTAAAGATAGTTTAGCCTTAGTATCTGCTAATAAACGTTCTCTTCCCTGGAAGATAAATGCTTCAGAGATTGTACGTGCTTCTTTTTCACTATCCGTAGCAACAAAGGTTTCTCCTGCATTTGGAACGGAATTTAAACCAAGGATTTCAACTGGTGTAGATGGAGTCGCTTCTTTTACTCTTCTACCCTTATCATCCATCATCGCACGAACCTTACCATAGGAAGCTCCGATTGCGATATTATCTCCAACCTGTAACGTACCCTTTTGAACAAGAATGGTAGCAACAGTACCACGACCCTTATCAAGCTCAGCTTCGATAACGATACCTCTTGCTTTACGATTTGGATTTGCTTTTAATTCTAACAATTCTGCTGTTAATACAATCATTTCAAGAAGCTGTGGAATACCTTCCTTCGTATGTGCAGATACAGGAACAAAGATAGTATCACCACCCCAGTCTTCTGCAACAAGTTCATACTCAGTTAATTCTTGCTTCACTTTTTCAATATTTGCACTAGGTTTATCAATCTTATTCACTGCTACAATAATCTGAACCCCAGCTGCTTTTGCATGGCTGATTGCTTCTACTGTCTGAGGCATCACACCATCGTCTGCTGCTACTACTAGGATTGCAATATCTGTAGATTTCGCACCACGCATTCTCATCGAAGTAAATGCTTCATGCCCTGGTGTATCAAGGAAGGTAATCAACTCTCCATTGATTTCAACCTGGTAAGCACCAATGTGCTGTGTAATACCACCAGCTTCTTTTGCTGTAACATTCGTTGCACGGATCGCATCCAGAAGAGAAGTTTTACCATGGTCAACGTGACCCATAACACATACAACTGGAGGACGTTTTTCCATTAATTCCTCGGCTTCTTCGTCTTCTTTTAGTAATTCTTCTACCTTATCTACAACAACTTCTTTTTCAACAATGCAATTATATTCAAGTGCAATTTCTTCAGCTTCTTCAAATGTAATTTCTGAGTTGATGGAAACCATCTTACCAGCTAAGAAAAGCTTTTTCACAACCGCAGAAGGAACTAATTTCATCTTGTCTGCAAGCTCTTTGATGGTTACAATTTCAGGAATTGTAACTGTCTTGATTTCATCTTCTTTTGGCTGCTCTAGAACTACTGGTTTTGGCATGATAAATGCGCCTTTACGATTTGGATCCTTTCTCTTAGATACTTTTGTATCCTCATCCGTATCTCTATCGATGCGACGATCTCTATTCTTATCACGACTACGATCGTTGAATGCTGCTGCTCTTTGTTCCTTTGTCAACTCATTCGCTAAATCTGATTTGATACTTGGCTTTTCAGTGCCTCTTGCATCGGTTCTTCTCTTATCACCAAAGCTACGATTGCCATAACCAGCATCTTTATCTTTATCAAAGCCTCCACCAAAGTTTCCACCACGCTGTCCGCCGTAGCTTCCCTGGCCACCAGATCTTTGACCATATCCGCCCTGACCTTGTGGACGATCTCCATACGGTCTGTTTTGTCCTTGTGGACGGTCTCCATATGGTCTTCTCTCTCCACTTTGTCCCTGTGGACGATCTCCATATGGTCTATTTTGTCCTTGTGGACGATCTCCATATGGTCTATTTTGTCCTTGTGGAC